>JBCBFV010000020.1:0-17767 GCA_038527425.1 Pseudomonadota bacterium | reverse complement strand
ATCCACGGCATCATGCCGTGGATCTCTGCCGGCAAGCTGGTCGATCAGGAAAAGAACTAAGCTCTCTCAGAGCTTTAGTGGGGCCTCGCGATGCAAATCGCGGGGCCCTTTTTCTATGTGCTGGCTTGCCAGAGGGCGAGCGCTTGGCGCGTTTCTTCGACGTCATGCACGCGCAGGATTTGGGCGCCTTGGGCAGCGCCTACCAGTGCCACCGCGAGCGAGCCCGCGACGCGCTGATCCGCCGTCTCGACCTCGGAGATCGTGCCGATAAAGCGCTTACGCGACGCGCCGAGAAGGATCGCGCATCCGAGTGAATGCAGAAGCGACAGACCCTTGAGCAACATCAGGTTGTGTTCGAGCGTTTTGCCGAAGCCGATACCAGGATCGACAATTACCTGACTGCGGGCGACGCCGGCCGCCTCCGCCATCGCGATTTGCGTCTCGAGCGCATCGTAGACGTCTAGGAGCACGTTCTCGTAACGCGGGTCCTGCTGCATCGTCTTTGGGTCACCCTTGGAATGCATCACGCAGATCGGGGCGCCAGAACGCGCCGCAAGCGGCGCCATCTCTGGGTCGAAGATCAGCCCCGACACGTCGTTGAGCATCGCGGCCCCTGCCCCAAGAGCGGCCTCTGCCACCGCCGCTTTGCGCGTATCGATGGACACCCGCGCCTCCAGCCCCTCGATCACGGGTGCGGTGCGCGCGATCTCTTCCTCGATCTCAACAAAATCTGCGCCTGGGCGCGTGCTTTCGCCACCGATGTCGAGGATATGCGCGCCCTGCGACGCGAGCGTCTTCGCGTGGGCGATGGCCGCCTCGGTCGTCGTTAGGCGCCCGCCGTCCGAGAAGCTGTCAGGCGTGGTGTTCACGATCCCCATGATGCGCGGCGCGTCGAGTGAAAGGCCTGCAACATCCGCCCTTGGCGCGCTCAGCGCCTCGAGCACATGGCTCGGTGCGGCATCAGCGGGGATACGGCGGCTGCCTTCGCGGGTGATCTCTTCAATCTCGCGGAAGTTCAGCCAACCACCGGCGAGCGGCAGCCCCTCCCCGCGCAAAGCGATCGGGCGGTAGTAGCGCTTCACAACGCCGTCCGCAGAGGCAAGTCTGTGGAGATGTCGAGGCCTAGGGCAATCACGTCAGCGGCCTGCATTTCATCTGCGAACCAGGAGATGATGTCTTCGGCGCCGCCAGACGGCCCATCAACCGCATCGAGCACCATCTTGGACGGCGCCCAAACGCTGATCTGTCCGTGACGCAGACCCCAGTCGAGCTCGGTGCGGGTTCCAACGACGACACAACGCTTATCCCGACCGGCAAGCACCCAAGCGTGCTGTTCGAGGGCGAGGAGTTCGATGCGTCGCTGCGCCTGGGCAACGGGTGTTTCCGGGCCGATGAGTGCGGGGAGCCCGACACAAATGACGAGTGGTTTGTCCGACAGCTGGTCCAGCCACTCAGAGAGTTCCGGCGACATTACTTCTGCTGCGCCAAGCGCAAGAATGGTCGGGTGCGGAAGATCAGACGGGCGTTGATCAGCCCCTCCGTGGGAGCGAACGATCTCCACACCCAAGGTGCCTGGCCCACGGTCCAGCTTGGCGATACGGACGAAGACCCGCTCGGCCTGAGGCTCCCACAAAAGCTGCTCGGCCACGCGCTCAGCCAGTGTTTCAAGAAGGTTCAGCCGCTCTTCGGCGAGCGCCGCCTCGATGGCTTCGGTAATGCGGTCATAGCTGAGGATCTTGTCGACATCATCGGCCAGGTCAGCGGGAAGCGGCGTAACCTCGACAACCACATCGAAGCGCAAACGCTGGGTGACACCGCGCTCGGCCTGAAAGGCGCCGATATCGGCCTCGAGCACAAGCTCGCGCACAGCGATACGGTCACGTTCCGGCGCGTCCGCGCGGGCGCGTTCCTCAGGATGGGCAAATGCAAGCGTAGTGTCAGACGTCATGGTCAGCCGGTACGCGTCCCGCGCGCGAACAGCAAGCCCGCGTGCGACTCCTGAGGTCTCAACCGCGCCGGTAGAACTTGTGGTAGCCGATCGTTGCAGTGTGATCGAAGACACGCGACCAGTTCGGGCGCACCGACTGGGTGTGATAGAACTGAGCACCGTCCGTCAGGTTACCGGCCGCGCCGGCCATGGACAGACGTGCCACTTTGCCCACCATCTCCCACGCGAGCGGCTCGGAGATTACTTCCGCGCGGCCATCGCAGGTGTAGGTGAACTGGCACTGGTAGCGCTTGCCGGTGCCCTGATTGATCACAGCACAGATCGTGGATGGGAAAGAGGAGCTCTCAACCCGGTTCAGGATAACTTCGGCCACAGCGAACTGGCCCTTGATCGTCTCGCCCCGCGCCTCAAAGTAGAGCGCCTCTGCAAGACAGCGCCATTCGGCCCCGCCCTCGATATGCGGCTGACCACGCAGCCAGGCTTTGTCGAATTGAACCTTCGGCACATCCCGGCGGGACCGCGGGTTCAAAAGATGGGCAGCGCTGCGGCTATCGATGGCCGAAAGCGACTTGGCCTCAAACGCTACAGCGCCCGAGATGGCGAGCGGTTGTTGCGCGGCGGCCGGTGCGGCGAGACTAATGGCTGCCAATAAAACGTACAGAAGGCGCATCGTCAGCCCCTTTCAAACATTAATAAATCGTTAGCTTTTACGTTGGCGGCAGCGTTTAGACCATCGCCCTGATTAAGTCCAGCTAAGGTCAAATTCCTGACAAAGTGTGGTTAATTGGGCACTCTAGCCCCTTGTTTTCAAACCTTATTCGCCACCCGAGGCTTCTGCCAAAGCGATCTGAGCAGCCGCCAATCTGGCCCCGGGCACACGGAAAGGTGAGCAGGAAACGTAGGTAAATCCGGCTCGGCGGCACATCGCAATGGCCTCAGGATCACCGCCATGTTCGCCGCAAAGGCTCAGCACAACCTCGGGCCGCGCATCGCGACCGCGCTCGGCACCGATCTGCAAAAGCTCGCCCACCCCGTCCATATCAAGGCGGTGGAACGGGTCCTCGTTGTAGACGCCCTGCTGCACATAGGGCGACATGAAGCGGCCTGCGTCGTCGCGCGACAGCCCGTAGGTCATCTGCGTGAGGTCATTCGTACCAAAGCTCAGGAAAGCCGTGTGTGGCGCGATATCGCCGGCTCGAAGGGCCGCGCGCGGCGTCTCAACCATCACCCCAATGGAGTATTCGACCTCGAGCCCCGTCTCAGCGCGCACCGCAGCCCCCACGGCATCGATGCGTTTCTGGACGAGCTCCACTTCCTTTCGGGCCGTCACAAGCGGGATCATGATCTCGGGCATCGTGCCCTCGCTGATCGCAGCTTCGAGGATCGCGCGCACCTGCATGTCGTAGATCTCGGGGATTGTGATCCCGAGCCGCACACCGCGCATGCCGAGCATGGGGTTGTATTCGGAGAGGTCCCGCACCCGCTCGGTGACGTCACTGACCGGAAGGTTCAACGCGGCGGCAAGGTCCCGCAGGCCCTCGCGATCCGTTGGAAGGAATTCGTGAAGCGGCGGATCGAGCAGGCGCACGCAGACGGGCCGCCCTTCCATGATCCGGAAAAGCTGCCTGAAATCAGCACGTTGCATGGGCAATAGACGCTCAAGCACGGCCGCCCGATCCTCTGCGGTATCGGCAAAGATCATCTCGCGCATCACGGTCAGGCGATCGCCTTCGAAGAACATGTGCTCCGTGCGGCAGAGGCCCAAACCGTCAGCGGCAAAGCCAATCGCAGACTCAGCCTCAGCAGAAGTGTCGGCATTGGCGCGCACGCCGATGTCACGGAACTGGTCCGCCCAGCCGAGAAGCGTGGCCACGCTGTCATCGAGCCCCGCTTTGGTCAGCGGCGCGGCCCCTGCGAGCACCTCGCCCGCTGTGCCGTCGATTGTGACCATGTCGCCTTCGGCAAAGCTGCGATCCCCGACGACGAGTGTCCGCGCACGGTCGTTCACCTCGATCTCCGAGGCGCCAACGATGCAGGGAAGGCCAAAGCCACGTCCAATCACCGCCGCATGAGAGGTGATGCCCCCTCTTTCGGTCAGCACCGCCTGAGCCACGTGCATCCCGCGGATATCCTCGGGCGACGTCTCGCGCCGCACCAGCACACAAGGCTCGCCACGTGCCGCACTGGCCTGCGCGGCAGACGCCGTGAAGACCAGCTTGCCACAGGCCGCGCCCGGGCTCGCTGCGATGCCGGACGTAACCACGTCACGAGGTGCATCGGCTTCGACCTGGGAGTGCAAGAGCTCAGAAAGTGCGGCCGGTTCAATGCGTTGCAGTGCCGTCTTCGTGTCGATGATCCCATCTTCAGCGAGGCTCACCGCCACATTCACCGACGCACGAGAGTTGCGCGGGACGCGTACCGCGTCGAGGATCGCGAGGGTTCCCTTCTCGATGGCGAACTTGATCTGCATTTCCTCGCGCAGCTTCGCGCGGGCGATGGTCCCGTATTCGATGAGCTGCGCGAAGGCGGCGGGCTCAAGCTCCTCCAACGAGGGGCCGCGCGGGTCCTTCGTCAGGTAAATCTCGTCAGCCTCGCCCAGCACGTCACGGGCGCCTGCGCGGCTTTTGTAGCGTCCGGTGACCTGCGGCAGACCGGTCTCGGTATCGATAAAGTGGATCGCGCCTGAACCACGCTCCCCCGGGCCGGGCGTTGGCGCCATCTCTTGCACGATCAGGCCGAGCCCCGCATCCGCAGGCGCCCCTTGTGCCTGGCGTAGAAGTCGCGCCGTCGTCCCGCCCCAAGCGCGCGCCATGGACCGAAGAACAGCCGAGAGCTGCACCCCACGATCTTGCGGGAAGGGTTCCTCTGCGACGTCTTCATAGGCCGCAAGCGTGGCCTTTAGCCCTGCTGCATCGGGTTCAGCATCCGGAAAATCATCATCTTCGAGGCGCGCGACGTGGAGCGCGTAGGAGCGGATAAACTTGAGATAGAGCGCTGTGGCCGCGTCTTCGCCAATGATCTCGCGAAGCGCTGCATGGCGCGCGTCATTCATGCCAATCTGCAAGATCGCCGCCGGGCCGCCCCAATCCGCGTTCTCCGAGGACGGCCGCACCGACAGGAGGCTATCGTCTGAAAACGGCGCCATGATCGACGCAATATCAACAGGTTGGCCCTCGCCAAGGCCGCGCACCGTCTCAAAACAGAGCGCGGAGGTCACTGGCACCGGCATGCCAAGCCGGATCAGCCTTTGCAGGCACTTGGCCCTGCCCCCGTGATAACGCGCTTTCATGTAGGCGTCGGAGGTGATGGGCGCGATGTCGGTGACGAGTTCGCCGTTTAGGTTCGTGTGCTGCACTGCGGCATTCCTTTCGCCGCAGATTACAATTTAGGCGATTCGGATCAAGGGCTGCCGCGAAAGTAACGCCTTTATGTCAGCCCTCGACTTTTGTGAGGTCTGCCACCTGCCCCACGGTCGTGCGGATCTGGCTGAGGAGGTTCAGACGATTGCGGCGCACGACTTCGCTATCGGCGTTGATCTTCACGGCCTCAAAGAACGCATCGATCGGCGCGCGCAGCTCTGCCATAGCGGCCATTGCCGTCACGAAATCCTCTGACGCCATCGCCGGTGCGATCTTGCCCTCGGCGGTTTCCAAAGCGGCAAAAAGGGCTTTCTCTTCCTCGGCTTCGGCAAACTTCATGTCCGCGCCATAGGAATACTCGACGCCGTCTTTCTCCTCCGCCTGACTGAGCAGATTGTTGGCCCGCTTGAAGCCTTGGACGAGGTTCGTGCCGTCGTCAGTATTCATCACTTCCTGCAGCGCCGTGGCGCGTTTCACGAGGAGGGTCAGGTCGTCATTCCCTTCCATCGCGAGGCAGGCGTCGATCACGTCATGACGGATGCCGCGGTCACGCAGGTAGACCTTCAGGCGGTCGTGGAAGAAAGACAGAAGGTTCTCCGCCCACTCGCCATCGAAGCGATCATTGAGCGAAAGACGCGTGTCGTTGTCGAGCAGAAGCCGGATCACACCCAACGCCGCGCGGCGCAGCGCGTAGGGGTCCTTGGACCCGGTAGGCTTTTCGTCGATGGCCCAGAACCCCGTGAGGATATCGAGCTTCTCCGCGAGCGACACGGCAACCGACACAGGCTCCGTCGGGACATCGTCCGAGGGGCCGAGCGGCGCGTAGTGATCGCGCGCGGCATTGGCGACCTCGGTGGCGTGGCCAGCTTCGAGCGCGTAGTAGCGGCCCATGATGCCTTGGAGTTCAGGGAACTCGTAGACCATCTCAGACGCGAGATCGGCCTTTGCGATGCGCGCGGCTTCTTCGGCTTGAGCGGGATCGGCGCCCACGATCGGGGCGAGGTCCTTAGCCAGCGCCGCGATACGTGCAATGCGCTCCGCCTGTGTGCCGAGTTTTGCATGGAACGTGACGTTTTCAAGTGCACCCGTCCACGCGCCCATCCCGGCCTTGGCCTCGCGCAGGTCGTTCTCCCAAAAGAACTTGGCGTCCGACAGACGGGCCGCGAGGACCTTCTGGTTCCCCGCAAGGATCGTGGCGCCGTTATCGGCAGTTTCGCGGTTCGCAACCGTGATAAATTTCTCAATCCGGCCTGTGGAGGCGTTACGGACAGAAAAGAACTTCTGGTGCTCTTTCATGGAGGTCTGCAGCACCTCAGGCGGCAGGGCGAGGAAATCCTCCCCAATGTCGCCCATCAGCACGACCGGCCATTCGACGAGGCCCGCGACCTCCGCCAGAAGTCCGCGGTCTTCGACCACCTCAAGCCCCGCAGCCTCGGCCTTTTTGACGGCATCTGTCCAGATCATTTCCTGCCGCTCTTCGGGGCGCAGGATCACGTGGGCCGCACGCAGCTGCGCCTCGTAATCCGCGAAATCGCGCACGGCGAAACGTGCAGGCGCCATGAAGCGGTGGCCGCCCGTCTCGGCCCCTGCCTCGAACTGATCAACAGTCACAGGCACCACCGCACCATCGAGCACGCAGAGGATCGATTGCAGCGGGCGCACCCATTTCAAGCTTCCCGCCCCCCAGCGCATGGATTTCGCCCAGGGGAAGGTACGGATCGTCTTCTCAAGCACTTCCGCGATGATCACAGGTGCGGGACGGCCTGCCTTGGTGATCTGGGCAAAGTAGACTTGACCCTTCTTGTCATCGCGGATTTCGAGATCGTCCTTCGAGACGCCCGCGCCGCGCAGAAACCCTTCGAGCGCCTTGTCCGGCGCACCAACCTTGGGGCCCTTCCGCTCTTCCACGGTCGTGGGGCTTTCCGCCAGAAGACCCGTGACATGCAGCGTCAGGCGACGCGGCGTGGCGTAGTGCTCGGCACCCTCAAAGGTGAGGCCTGCGCCCGAGAGACCCTCGGTCACCAAACGCTCCAGATCCGCGCTGGCGCGGGCCTGCATCCCGGCAGGAATTTCCTCGGAGAAGAGTTCGATCAGAAGATCAGGCATCAATTCGTCCTTTCGGGGCAGTTTTCGCCCGCGGGGGTGCCGTCATAAAGCTTGTCGCCGCATTCGTTCAGTTGGTGCCACACGAAGCCGCGGCCATCTTGGGTGATCGCGACGACGCGGTCGATCCCGTAGGTGATGTTGCGCTCGCCAGTGAAGGCGATGGCTGTGCCTGCACGGAGCGCGTCGCCCAGCGCGAGGGCGTCAAAACAATCGAACCAGGGCGGCGCGTTGAGCGGCTCGGGGTCTTCAAACATCTCGAATGTCTCGGACGCCTCTGCGGGCGTCAGTTCGGTTTGGAAGCAAGCACGGTAGCGGATGGGCGATGACACGGCGTCGATCGCTTGTGCGTTGGAAAACGCGATGGCTTCCGGCGTGCCCAAGGTGAGCGATGTCAGCTGCACGCCGTCGGCGTCGACGGTGACTTCCTCGTAGTACCAGAAGTTGTAAGCCCAATAGATCCCGCCGCCGATCAGCGCAGCCGAGAGCAGGATGAAGATGGAGACGATTTTGCCAGCCATCGGATCAAAGCTCAGAGAGGTGCGGCGGAGCACCCGGCGCGTATGCGCCAAGCCCGACCTCCCCCCCGGGAGGGCTTAGTGCGATTGCGGTCTCAGAACGGCCAAAGCCAAATTCCGAGGCGCATGGATAGTGAATTGAGAATGCGAGCCCACCCGAGGTCGGGCTTGGCGCATACGCGCGAGCCACCATCACGCTGCCTCCCAGCCGCCAGCTTCGGTCTGCACGAAGGCGTCGGCGCAGCGCTTCGCCAGCGTGCGCACGCGCAGGATATAGCTCTGCCGCTCGGTCACGGAGATCACGCCACGCGCGTCGAGCAGGTTAAAGAGGTGGCTGGCCTTGATGCACTGATCATAAGCCGGATGCGCCATCACGATGCGCTTGCCGGTCTTGGGGTCATCATAAGGCTCATCGAGGATCGCGTTGCAGGCGGCCTCTGCGTCCTCGAAATGCTTGAGCAGCACCTCGGTGTTGGCCACGTCAAAGTTCCAGCGCGAATACTCCTCTTCAGTCTGGCGGAAGACGTCACCGTATTTCAGCGGGATGGGCGACTGCGGATCGTTGTAGGGCATCTCCATGACGTGATCGACGCCGAGCACGTACATCGCCAGACGTTCCAGCCCGTAGGTGAGCTCCCCCGACACCGGGTGGCAATCATGCCCGCCGACCTGCTGGAAATAGGTGAACTGACTCACCTCCATCCCGTCGCACCAAACCTCCCACCCGAGGCCCCAGGCGCCGAGCGTCGGGCTCTCCCAGTCATCCTCAACGAAGCGAATGTCGTGGAGTGCCATGTCGATGCCAATCGCCTCAAGCGAGCCCAGATAGAGCTCCTGAAGGTCCGGCGGCGAAGGCTTAATGAGCACCTGATACTGATAGTAGTGCTGCAGGCGGTTCGGGTTTTCGCCGTAACGGCCATCGGTAGGACGGCGCGAGGGCTGCACGTAGGCGGCCGCCCACTGGCGCGTGCCGAGCGAGCGCAACGTCGTGGCAGGGTGGAACGTCCCAGCGCCCACTTCCATGTCGTAGGGTTGCAGCACCGCGCAACCTCGCGCGCCCCAGTACGCCTGCAGGCGCAGGATGATTTCCTGGAAAGATTTCGGCGTGGTGACGGTGTCGCTGGCCATGAGCATGCCCCTATAAAAGCGCGAGTTCCCTAGCCCTCCCCCCGCGGGCGGTCAACCTGCGGGGATGCCGCGCTGTAGCAGGCGGGTGACAGACGTGAAAAACGCGCGCGCTTCCCCCGCGTCGCAGCGGTTTTCCGCTTCAAAGCTCGCGCACGGTGGCCGATAGTGCGCCAGGTTTCCGGTTGAGGGATTTGTGGGGATGAAACAGCTCATTTTAGCGCTGTGCGTGTGGATGTTGGGGGCGGTTGCCGCCCTTGCCCAGGACAGAGTTTGGATTCAGGTCGAGGCGCAACCAAGCCTGCGCGAGGCTGAGAATGCTCTGCGCAACTATGCCAATGTCTTGCCAGATGTCGCGGGCTTTCAGCTGAATGCACGCTGGTACGGCATCGCCCTCGGTCCCTATGAGCGCGCGGATGCAGAGCGTCGCCTCGCCCGGCTGCGCGTGCAGGGTGTCATCCCAACCGACAGCTACCTGGCCGAGCCCGCGCGCTTTATCCGCCAGTTCTGGCCCATTGGCGCCAACGATCTTGATCCCGCGCGCGGCGTGATCACGGTCGAAAACGCTCCGACCCCGGCTGTGGAGACCGCGACTGAGACGGCAGAAGCCCCCGCGCCCGAACCGGTTATCGCAGACGAAACCCCACGTCAGGCGCGCGCGGCTGAGAACGCGCTGTCGCGGGACGAAAAGCGGCTGCTGCAAACGGCCCTGGCCGCCGAAGGCTTCTATAACTCTACGATCGATGGCCTCTTCGGGCGCGGCACGCGGGCCTCGATGTCCGCATGGCAGGCCGCCAATGGTCTTGAGGAAACCGGCGTTTTGACGACCCGCCAACGCGCCGCCCTCATCCAGAGCTACAACTCGATCCTCGACGGTCTTGGCCTCGTCCAGACGACCGACATCGAGGCAGGCATTTCCATGAAGATGCCCATGGCTCAGGTCGCGCTGAAAGAGTACGAGCCGCCGTTCGCTCATTACGAGGCGACTGGCAGCGAAGGCATCTCGATGTCGCTGATCTCTCAAGAAGGCACCCGCGCGCGCTTTCAGGGCCTCTTCAATGTGCTGCAGACGCTGGACGTTGTGCCCACGCAGGGCCCGCGTGAGCTTGGCCGGAACGTCTTCACGATCACCGGTATCGACGCCACGCGCCACACAACGATCGAAGTGCGCTACGAGGAAGGCGTCATGAAGGGCTTTATGCTCGTCTGGCCACCCAATGACGAACGCCGCCTGCGTCGTGTGCTGCAAGAGATGCGGACCTCGTTCCAGGCGCTTCCCGGTGCCCTCGATCCGGCGATTGCGGTGCCTGATGAAACGCAGAGCATCGACCTGCTCGCGGGCCTCGAAATCCGGCAGCCACAGCTTGAGGCCACCGGTTTCTTCATCGATGCCGCAGGCACAGTTCTGACGGCCGCAGAGACGCTTGGCTCCTGCGAGCGTATCTCACTGGGCGACGGTGTGGATGCAGATGTGGCCTTCACGGATGCCGAGCTTGGCCTGGCCATGTTACGCCCGCGTCAAGCGATTGCTCCCATCGACTTTGCAACCTTCCAATCCGCAGTGCCGCGCCTCAGGGGCGAGGTTGCAGCGGCAGGGTTCTCTTACGGCGGGGACCTCGGCGCGCCGACGCTGACGCTCGGTACAATTGCCGATCTGCGCGGGCTCGAAGGCGAAGACACGATGAAGCGGCTGGAGCTTTTGGCCGAGCCCGGTGACAGCGGCGGCCCGGTCTTTGACCTTGGCGGTGCCGTCCTTGGCCTCCTGCGCCCGGCGCCTGAGGCTGCCGGTCAGATCCTGCCGCAGAATGTGCGCTTTGCGCTCGATACCGACACGATCCGTGACCGCCTCGCCGCCGAAGGCGTGGCGATCCGCGAAGTGTCCGTACCCGCGCGTATGGATCCTGTCGAGATCGCGGCCCTCGCCGACGACATCACCGTCCTAGTCCAGTGCTGGTGAGCGATAGGGGCAAGCCCCCTATCCTTCCAAAACCTCAGGCGTCACGTAGATGAGCGTCGGCCCATCTGCCGCGAAAGCCGCACGCGTGACCTCCTGCATCTCTGCTAGCGTCGTTGGCGCCTCACCGTACGCGCCGTAGGCCTTGGCCAACGCCACGAAGTCTGGGTTGTGCGCGATGACTGCATTTGGTGGGATCTGGGCCCGCACCATGCTTTCCTCGATCTCTTTGAGCTTGCCATTGTCCCAGAGAATGATGGGAAGCGGCAGCCCTAGCTCAACCGCTGTGCCAAGCTCCTGCACCGTGTACTGAAAGCCATAATCGCCCGCGATGGCCATCGTTGGCGCGCCGCCCCGCGCCGCCACGCCGCCAATCGCAGCAGGCAAGGCGTAGCCTAGGGTGCCAAAGCCCGTGGGGTGGTGCCAGCGGCCCTCGAACTCACGCGGCCACGTCTCTTTGGCAGCATAGGCGAACTGCGTCATGTCCGAGAAGATCGTGCAGTCCATGTCGGCGACGACCTCATAGAGCGCATCCGCCACCTGAGTGATGCCGGGCCGTTCAGCCATGACCTGCGCCCGCCAGGTTGCCCGGGCGCTTGCGACCTCTTCATCCGTCCAGTCTGCACCAGCCGTGTGGCCCACAAGCTTTTGAAGAAGCTCGTCGAAGAAAGCGTCGGCCGTGCATTGCAGGTTCAACGACCCCTCAAAGCGGAAACTGGCGGGATCCACGTCCACATGGATCACGCGCCCCTGCAGTCCGGGATCCGTGCGCCAAAGATCAGTCTCAGCCAGTTCAGTGCCCACGAGGACCACCACATCCGCCGAGCCGATCACATCAGCGCTGTCAGAGCGGGCGAGGAACGTCCCAAAGTTGCGCGCAACCCCTTGGGCGAGGCCGCGTCCCGCGTAGGTCTCGAACGCTGCAGCGCCAAGCTTGCTCAACGCCTCCTTGATGGCGAACTGGCTATTCTTTGCGCCGCCACCCAAGATGAAAAGGGGCCGCTTGGCCGCGAGGATCGGGTCAAAGCAGGCGCTGATATCGACTGTGCTCTGGCGGCAAAGCGCATAACTCCGGGGCGGCTCGGGCGCGCGCCCTTCGAGGGCGGCGATGGGCACCTGAATGTGCTTGGGGCGCGGACGGAGCGTCTCAAACTCCTGCAGCGCGCGATCGATGAGCGCATAGGCCGCCTCAGGTGTGCGCGCCTCGTGCGACCAATCGCAAACCGTTTCTGCCGCCGCGCGCTGGTCCTTCATCTGGTGAAGTTGTCCCCGGGTCGCAGCCGTTTCGTCGAGGCACGACGAGATAGCAAGCACCGGCACACTGTCCGAATAGGCCTGCCCCAGCGGCGTCATCGCGTTGGTCAGCCCCGGCCCCGTGATGACGTAACACACGCCCGGTCGCCCACTGGCCCGCGCATAACCGTCCGCCATAAAACCCGCACCCTGCTCGTGGCGGGCAAGCACATGGGTGATCCCGGCCTCCTCGATGCCGCGATACATCTCCTGATTATGAACGCCCGGGATCCCAAAGATCGTATCGACGCCCCGCGCCGCCAGCATGTGAGAGATTTGAGCACCGAGAGGGCGAGTAGTCATCAGCTATTCCAGAAAGCACGAGTGAAGAGGACAAGGACGGCCATCAGCTCGAGCCGCCCCAGAAGCATCCCGAAGGACAAGAGCCACTTGGCCGTGTCATTCAGCGATCCATAGTCTTCCGCAGGCCCGATCTCGGACCCGAGGCCCGGACCGATGTTCGCGAGCGCCGCCGCGGCACCTGAGACGGAAGTGATCACATCAAGGCCCGTCATCGACAACAGAACAGCCAAGAGAACGAGCGCAGCGATGAACACCACGAAGAAGGACATGACGGAGTCGACGACGTCCTGCCCCACCGGGCGCCCTTCATAGCGCGGCGTGAAGACGCCTGACGGCGAATAGATCTGCCGGACCTGCGCACGCACCGACGCAAACAGCAGCTGATAGCGGAAGATCTTCACAGAACAGCTCGTTGACCCAGCGCAACCGCCCACAAGACCAATGAAGAAGAGCGCCACGATCGCGAAACTGCCCCACTGCATGTAGTCCGCGCTGGCATAGCCCGTGCCTGTGATCAGCGAAGTCGCATTGAAAAGCGCCGCGCGGAAAGCCTCAAAGCTCACCACATCACTACGCAGCCAGATCCAGATCGTGACCGACAACGTCACAGCACCAAGCACGGTGAGGAGCCCGTGGACCTGGCGATCTTTAAAGAGAGGCTGAGGCTCCCCATTCACAAGCTGAACAAAGCGGACGAACGGCAGCGCGGCCAGGATCATGAAGAAGATGCAAATGAACTGCGCGAAGGCGCCGAACGCCCCGAAACTCGCGTCCTTTGTGGAAAACCCACCCGTGGACACAGTTGTAAGCGCATGCAGGATCGCATCAAAGAATGACAAGCCCGCAAGCGCATAGGCACCGGCGCAAAGCACCGTCAGCGCCACATAAATCACCGAGATCTGCTGGGCGATCTGCGCCGCGCGCGGCAAGATCTTCCCCATCGTGTCAAAGCCCTCGGATCGGAAGATCTGCATGCCACCCACGCGTAGCTCCGGGAGAAACACCATGGCCACAACAATGATGCCCACGCCGCCCAGCCACTGCAGGATCGCGCGCCACACAAGCAGCCCCTCCGGCATATCATCAAGGCCCGAGAACACCGTCGCCCCCGTCGTCGTTAAACCGGACATGGCCTCAAAAAACGCATCTGTCGGCGTGGCAGCCGTCGACCCGATCAGAAAGGGGATCGCCCCAAAGATCGGCAACGCCACCCAGACACTCGTCGTCAGAAGAAACGTCTCCTGCAGCGAGAGCCCGCCCCGGTTCACGTTATGGGTGGCCAGCGCCACAAAAAGCCCCACGAGGAACGTGACCGCCGCCGATTGAAGGAACACGCCGCCGTGCCCATTGCCGTAAAGGAAGTCCACGCCAGCCGGAATGAGCATGGTCACGCCGAGCGCCGCCACGAGCAATGCAATGACATAAGAGACCGGGCGCACATCGATCATGGGCAAAGCGTTGGCGCGGGGCCCGCGCCAAGTCAACTACTTACGCCGCTTGGGATAGGGCGAAGGGTCAGGCTCTTCGAGGGCCAGAAGCACTTCGGTCACACGCTTCAGGCGCGTGGGCTCGGTCTTGGCACTGGCCACGCGATGCGCAAATCCACGACGTGTTCCCGCGGTAAGCCCCTCCCAAACCTCTCCCATATCCCCCTCACGCAGCGCGCGCGCCAAGGCCTCAGGCACATCCACCGCATCCGGATCGTCATAGCGGAACGCGATACGCACCGGATCCCCTTCACCAAGACCGGTCTTCTTCTGCATGTCCTTCGAAAAGATGAAATATGCCCGTCCATCAGCGGTGGGATGCAACGCCCCTTTGAACCCGACATCGCCCAACTCACCCACCACACGGGGCCGCTTGCGCGCAGGCTCCGGCAACCCGTTTGCGAAATCCTCGGGCAACCACGCAACCGTGTAGCCCATCGGCGCGTAACGCCCGACCTCACCTTGCGTCTCAAAAGGGAAAAAGAAGTCCATAACGGCCCGCCTTCTCTGTGCTGCGTACTTCGGGGAGCGCGAGGGGCAGCGCCCCTCGCATCCCAGCTATCAGCCCACGTGGAAGAGCGACGCAAAGAGCTTCGGATCGAGGCTCTCAGCTGCAAAGGTCTCGCCTTCCGTCAGCACGCTGACCGCATCATGGGAATGCAGGCTTTCCTGATGCGAGGCCACCACGCGGAAATCCTTCACGCGCGCATCAGCCAACAGCACTTCACAGAAAGATCGCGCTGCATCTTCGACGAAGATTGGGTTCGCAGCATTGAGCTCCGCAAAGGCCTGCTCATCCTCGCGCTTGACCATGACTTGCGTCTCCGTGGGCACCGCAGAACGGCAAAGCTCAACGAGGTCCTCGAACCACAGGCACGGCGCGCCCTCATCAAGCTCCACAGAGATCCGCGCAACCGAGCGCTGCGAATGCGGCGTGGCCAACTGACCACGCGTGGCGCGTGCATGCTCCGACAGCTCGAGCGAACACGGGCAAGTCGACGAATAGACATAGTCGAGATGCACGATCTTCTTGCGCACCCCACCCGCTTCCACGAGCTCAAGCGCCAGATCGTAATACTGATACCCCTCCAAGCCCGACCGCAATGAACCCACCTTCATTGGGAAGGACGTGCGCATCTGGATGCGGGCATCAAAGCTCTCGAGATCGCTCTTATAAGCATCGAGCGCCTTCTCGATTACGTCGAAGGAGAACGTCTCCTCCGCGTATTCATAAAAGGTGCGCATGATGCGCGACATGTTGATGCCCTTCTTCTCGGCCTCAAGGCTGACCGTCCCGGTCACCGAGGTCTCAAGCGTCAGCGCGCCGTTGTCGCGCGTCCGGTAGCGGATCGGCAGGCGAAAGTTCGAAATACCCACGTGCTGAATCTGCTGCCGCGCGCCACGGATGAGCGACGTCGGCCCGTTCTGAAGATCAGGAAGCGAGGCCTTGTACGCCTCGTCCACCACGAAATCCTGCGGATACGTCCGCGCCAAGGCGGGATAATCCGACACGGCACCCGGCATCAGCCCGGCCACCTTGGGATCGAGATCTGCGAGTTCCACATCAGAGGCATTGCCAGCCCAACGCCGGAGCAACTCGAGAGCGGCTTCAGCCTCCTCGCGGCTCGGTTCACGGGCGATGTCGGTGGAATGAATGTTCATGGCAATTTCCCCCTTTCATACGGGTGCGGGCCGATGACCAATATGGGCCTGTGCATGTGCACGTTTCAAGTCTTGCTTAACCTTTACGCAATCACAGCTTGTTCGGATCACCCGGAAAGGAACTTTTCCATCGCAAATCTGTGGATAAGCACCCCATTTCGTTCAACTTCTTCTGGCGCGACGATTTCCCATCCCTGACGGCCAAAAAACGGCCGCGCATAGCGGCTGGCATGGGTTGTGAGCCTTTTAAGGCGCAAGGAATGGGCCTTGTTCAGCACCGCAGCATGCAATTGTCCGGCAAGCCCAGTGCCCCGCATTTCCGGCGCCACATAGGCCATATCGAGGTAGCCCTCGTCAGTAAGGCTCATGAACCCCTGCACCGCACCATCATCCGCGACATAGCAAAATTGCCCAGACAATTTGGCCCGAAAGGCCTCTGTGGCGGGCACCTCAGGACACCAGGCGGCACGCGCTTCATCCGTATACTGCTCGCGCGCGCCCTCTCTCACCGCGCGGTAGAAGAGAGCCGCACAGGCCGCGGCATCAGTGGCCGCAAAATGACGGATCCACATTAGCCAAGCGCGCCTTCAAGCGCTTGACCAAGGTCTGCAATGAGGTCGCCGGCATCCTCAAGACCCACGGAGACACGCACGAGCCCCTCCGTGATCCCAAGAGCTGCTTTTTGATCATCGCTCAAACGCTGGTGCGTGGTCGTGGCCGGATGGGTAACGATGGATTTGGCATCGCCCAGGTTGTTGGAGATCGTGAAAATCTCCAGCGCGTTGAGCGTTTTGAAGGCCGCTTCCTTTGAGCCGCAGTCGAGGGCGAGCATCGTGCCCCCTGCGCCCATTTGCTCTTGCACCAAGGCGTGCTGCGGATGACTGGCCAGCCCCGGATAGATGACGCGTACATCGCCGCGTGCCTCAAGCGCCTCAGCCAGCGCCGCGGCGCTCGCGGTTTGCGCCCGGACACGCAAGTCGATTGTCTCAATCCCCTTGAGCATCATCCACGCGGTGAACGGCGACATCGAACCGCCGGTATGCTTCATGTAAGGCTCAACCGTTTTGCGGATGAACTGCTCCGTCCCCAGGATAATCCCGCCCAAGGCACGTCCCTGCCCGTCGATGTGTTTGGTGGCGGAATAGACAACCACATCTACACCGAGCTCTACCGCCTTGGAATAAACGGGGGTGGAGAAAACGTTGTCCACGACGACGGTGGCACCATGGGCATGGGCCAGCGAAGACACGGCTGCCACATCGATGACCTCGAGCGTTGGGTTCGACATGCTCTCAAAGAAGACCGCCTTCGTGCCGGGGCGGATCGCGGCCTCCCACTGATCAAGGTCGGTGCCGTCGACAAAGGTCACCTGCACGCCGTAGCGTGGCAGAATTTCCTCGAGAATATAGAGGCATGAGCCAAAGAGAGCTCGGGCAGAGACCACATGATCTCCGGCAGCCAGCATCGACGTCAGCGCGCCGTTGACGGCCGCCATCCCGGACGCCGTGGCAAAGCCCGCCTCGCAACCCTCGAGAGCGGCCATGCGTTCCTCAAACATCGCCACTGTCGGGTTGCCGTAGCGCGCGTAGATGAATTCGTCCGGCCCGCTCTCGATAAAGCGTGCCTCTGCGTGTTCCGCGCTCTCGTAGACGAACCCTTGCGTCAGAAAGATCGCCTCGCTGACCTCGCCGTATTGAGACCGGCGAACGGCCTCATGAATGGCCTTGGTGCGTTTCTCCATGGTGCCCTCCTTTAGGCAACAAAAAAGCCCCAGCCGGGCGGCAGGGGCGCGAGGGCGTCCTCACCTTTTAGCGGCTTGTTTTACGTGGTCCGCAATCCGGCTCAAATCACCACGGCTCCTCGCTACGCCTGCGCGAAAGGGTCGTCAAGCGCGATTGCGGAGCGCACGCTACCCGGCAGAGATGAATGACCAAAAAAGGAAAGGGCCGGTGCGAGAGCACCGGCCCCAAGCAGCGGGAGGATAGCTGCTTTTGTTTGGCTTAGCGCACTTCGAT
>JBCBFV010000019.1:0-17868 GCA_038527425.1 Pseudomonadota bacterium | reverse complement strand
CTCCCGCGCGACAACCGAGCTAAAGGTGCCCGTCGCAACAAGCCGCGCCCGGGCCTTGCGGAGGTCATCGGGGGAAAACGGCTCCCCCGTCGGCAAACCGGCGATCGTCAGCACGCGTTCAGGCCGGACGGGCGTGTCCGGCGGGATCACCAAGCGCCCGAATGTCAGCGCAGGGCCTGGGGCCACGAAAAGCTCCACATCAAGCTCAGAGGCCGCGTGGCGGGCGGTGATGCTCTGACCCGTAATCTGTGCCTTCGCGTGGGAGGCATTGCGCCAGTCTTCGATGGCGGTGGATGCGGCGTCGCGAATGGCGCCGGTTGACGCTGTTGCCCCCGGCTGCAAAGCCTCCGTCCCCGCGCTACCAGGCGCCAAAGGAGAGACCTGTGCGCGACCGAAGGTGAAACGCGGGCCAGGATCCACGCGTACTTCGATGGGGCGCACCGTTGCAGGCGGGTTAAACGGAGAAATTTGAGAGACTTCCCTCCCGTTCATTCGGATCGAGATGCTCGCACCGAAATAGCCTTCGTCATAAAGCGCGGCCAGCAGACGCTCGTAATCGCCACGCGCAGTGGCCACGAGATCGGAAGCCGAGACCTCCGCTTCAGATTGCAGCACCAGAGAGGTTGACCTCAGCCGTTCCTCTAGCGCTTCATTTGTAGCACTCAGGCTTAATTCTTGTGCGGCGGCCACGTTCGCACACAGACCTGCTAGGGCAATCGCGCGAAGAATATTCTGGTACAATCGGGACAGGGCAGGCATTGCGTCTCAAGGTTGGCAGGCACACAGCAGAGAACGTGTTGCTGTCGTTACCAAGGCAAATCATGCAGCGTCAGGTGATGCAACTGATTGAGCCTCGGAAAGTTGCGAAACTTCGCCGTGGGCGAGGAACAGAGGGAAAATGAATGTCGCAGAATGATTGGTGGAAAGGCTCGGTTACTTACCAGATCTACCCTCGCTCCTTTATGGACGCCTCCGGCAATGGTGTGGGCGATATCAAGGGCATCATCAGCAAGCTCGATTACGTGGCCTCCTTGGGCGTGGACGCGATCTGGCTGTCGCCGGTCTTCACCTCGCCCATGAAAGACATGGGCTATGACGTCTCCGACTATCTGGACATCGATCCCCTCTTCGGCACGCTCGCTGACTTTGATGCCATGGTCGAAAAGGCCCACGAGCTTGGGCTCAAGATCATCGTCGATCAGGTGATCAGCCATGCCTCAGACCAGCACCCTTTCTTTGAGGAAAGCCGCCAAAGCCGCGACAACCCAAAGGCGGATTGGTTCGTTTGGGGGGACGCCAACTACGACGGCACCCCTCCCTCGAATTGGATGAGCATCTTTGGCGGCCCGGCGTGGACATGGGATACCCGCCGCAAGCAATACTACATGCACAACTTCCTAAGCACTCAGCCGGACTGGAACTTCCACAACCCGGAGGTGCAAGACTATCACCTTGAGTGCATGGAGTTCTGGCTCAAGCGCGGTGTCGATGGCTTCCGCCTGGACACGGTGAACTACTACTTCCACGACAAGCTTTTGCGCGACAACCCGGCCAACCACCTCGACTGGGGTCCGGACGCGGCAAAGCCCGTCGATATGCAGTACTGCCTCTTCTCCAAGTCCCAGCCTGAAAACCTTGCTTTCCTGGAGCGCCTTCGGACGCTTCTCGACAAATACGATGCGCGCACGACCGTGGGCGAGGTTGGCGACAATCACCAGTCCATCGACCTCATGGGCCAGTACACCTCTGAGGGGCGCCTCCACATGGCGTATTCCTTCGAGCTCCTAGGCCCCGACTACACGCCCGAGCATTTCCGCAGCCGGATCGAGCGCTTCTTTGATGGCGCGCCGGACGGGTGGCCCTGTTGGGCCTTCTCGAACCACGACGTGCCGCGCCATGCAGGCCGCTTCCTACCGAACGGCAAGTCGCTCGACGCCATCGCCAAGCAATCGGCGGCGTTGCTCCTCACTTTCCGCGGGTCTGTATGCCTTTACCAAGGCGAGGAACTCGGCCTCGTGGACACCGAGCTGGACTTCCACGAGCTCACCGATGTGCAAGGCATCGCCTATTGGCCAGAGCCTGTGGGCCGCGACAACAACCGCACCCCTATCCCGTGGACGAAAGACGGGCCCAACGCGGGTTTCTCGGATGCCAACGCAACATGGCTCCCCGTCAAAGCCCCCGCCAAAGCGCGTGCCGTCGACCAGCAAGAAACCAAATCAGATAGCGTTTTGAACTTTTATCGACGCTTCCTGAAGATGCGTCAGGCCCATGAAGACCTCCGCACCGGCGAACAGCGCTTCCTTGATCTGCCAGAACCCCTGCTCGGCTACGAGCGCGGCGACGGCTTCCTGTGCCTCTTTAACCTCTCCAAGAAGAAAGCTTCCGCCAAACTGCCCTATGCGGTGGAGGCCGAAGTTGCAGAGGCCGCCACGTTGGGGAAAGATCGCGTAGAACTTGGACCCAACGGGTTTCTCGTGGCGAAACGGCTCTGAGCTATGCATCCGGTGCAACCCGGGGCTTATTCAGGTGGGCTTGCTCGAATTTGCTACCCATGAGAGGGCCGTTAGCGATAACAACTGGGTAAAAGCACAGGGATAGCCATGGTGAGCCGCACGCTGCCGCCGCATCTGACGGAGGAAGATGTCACTCAACTTTTGGAGAATAGATCTGGCGATCCGTTCTCAAAGCTTGGGGTGCACAAGACCAAGGGTAAGTCTTGGCTCGTCACGATGATGCCGAATGCTGTTTCTGTCTCTGCCGAGGTGGGCCGCAAAACGGTGCAGCTGGAATGCATCAAAGGGCCCCTCTTCGCGGCAGCTATCCCGAACTCCAAGTTCAAGCCAATCGTCACTGCGACTTTCGAGGGCGGGGAACGTACCGCAGCCGATCCCTACTCCTTCGGGCCGGTCTTGGGCGACATGGACATCCACCTGATCTCCGAGGGCACGCACCGCAAGCTCTGGGAAGCGCTTGGCGCGCATGTCACCGAGCATGAAGATACCGAGGGCACGCATTTCGCCGTCTGGGCGCCTAATGCGAGCCGTGTCTCCCTTGTGGGTGATTTCAACGGTTGGAACGGCCATGCTCACCCGATGCGCCCCCTTGGGTCTGCGGGCGTGTGGGAGATCTTCATGCCCGGCCTCGGCGAAGGCACACAGTACAAGTACGAGATCGCACCGTCCGAGGGCGGCATGCACACCAAATCTGATCCCTTCGGCTTTGGCTCCCAACATCCGCCGGAAACCGCCTCGGTCGTGCGCGACCTTGGCGGATACGGTTGGAAAGACGCCGATTGGCTGGCAACCCGCGCGGAGAAGAACCGCCGCGATGCGCCCATGTCGATCTACGAGGTGCACCTGCCCTCTTGGCGACGCGCGGACGGGAACCGCCCGCTCTCTTACAAGGAGCTCGCCAAAGACCTCATCGAATACGCGCAGTGGATGGGCTTCACCCATCTCGAGTTCCTGCCGATCAGCGAATTCCCGTTTGATGGCTCTTGGGGCTACCAGCCCATCGGTCTCTATGCGCCCACGATCCGCATGGGTCCGCCGCATGAGTTCCGCGATCTCGTAGAAGCCGCCCACGAAGCCGGCCTCGGTGTGATCCTCGATTGGGTGCCGGGCCACTTCCCGACAGACGCGCATGGCCTGTCGAAATTCGACGGCTCCCACCTCTACGAACACGCGGACCCGCGCGAAGGCTTCCATCAGGATTGGAACACCGCGATCTTCAACTACGGGCGCACGGAGGTGAAGAACTACCTCACAGCCAATGCGCTCTACTGGTTCCAGGAATACCACGTAGATGGCATCCGCGTGGATGCCGTGGCCTCCATGCTCTACCGCGACTACAGCCGCGACGCGGGCCAATGGATCCCCAACAAGGACGGCGGGCGCGAGAACTACGAGGCCATCGACTTCCTCAAAGAGATGAACACCCTCGTCTATGGCGAGGTCGAAGGCATCATGACCGCCGCCGAAGAAAGCACGGCCTACGGCGGCGTCTCCGCCCCCGTGGATGCAGGCGGGCTTGGCTTCGGGTTCAAGTGGAACATGGGCTGGATGAACGACACCCTCCGCTACGTGGAGAAGGATCCCATCCACCGGAAGTATGATCATCACCTGATGACCTTCCCGCTCGACTGGGCCTACACGGAGAACTTCATTCTGCCGATCAGCCACGACGAGGTCGTGCATGGCAAGGGCTCCATGATCGCGAAGATGCCCGGCAACGAATGGGAGAAGTTCGCGAACCTGCGTGCCTACTACGGGTACATGTGGGGCTTCCCGGGCAAGAAGCTGCTCTTTATGGGCTGCGAATTCGGCCAGTGGGAAGAATGGAACCACGACACGAGCCTCGACTGGGACGCGCTTCACGGCGGCAACCAGAAGGGCCTTCAGGCGCTGGTGCGGGATCTGAACCTAACCTATGCCGCCACGCCCGCGCTTCATGCCAAGGATTGTGAGCCCGACGGCTTCCGCTGGCTGGAGAACGACCCCGAGACATCGCTGATGTCCTGGGCGCGGTTCGGCAAGGATGAGACGGCCATTGTGGTGTGCAACTTCACACCCGTGGAGCGCCCCGGCGTCCGCATCGGGGTGCCCACCGCAGGGAACTACAACGAAATCATCAACACCGACGCCGAAGTCTATGGCGGCGGAAATCGGGGCAATGGGGGCCGCGTCGCATCACAAGACGTCCCCCAAAGCGGATACGACCAGAGCATCGAAATAACGGTGCCCCCGCTCAGCACCCTCATCTTTAAACTGGACTAAGCTCTCGGGAGGAGAACATGCCCAGACCCAAACGACTGTCTAACCGCACCCTGGCCTTCGTTCTTGCTGGGGGTCGCGGATCGCGGCTGAAAGAGCTCACCGATACCCGGGTGAAACCTGCTGTCTACTTTGGCGGCAAGACGCGGATCATCGACTTTGCTTTGTCGAATGCCATGAACTCCGGCATCCGCCGCATGGCGCTGGCGACGCAGTACAAATCGCACTCGCTGATCCGCCATTGCCACCGTGGCTGGAACCACTTCCGCGCCGAGCGGAACGAGTTTCTCGACATCATGCCCGCCTCGCAGCGCGTGAATGAAGACATGTGGTACCGCGGCACGGCTGATGCTGTGACCCAGAACATCGATATCATCGACAGCTATGACATCGACCACATCATCATCCTCGCGGGCGACCACATCTATAAGATGGACTACGAAGTCATGCTCGAGGAGCACGTGGCCAAAGGCGCGGATGTGACCGTCGGCTGCCTTACCGTGCCACGCATGGAGGCCACGGCCTTCGGCGTCATGGCCACCGATGCGGACGAGAACATCACGTCCTTCCTCGAAAAGCCTGCTGACCCGCCCGGCATGCCCGACAACCCGGACATGGCGCTGGCCTCCATGGGCATCTACGTCTTCTCCTGGCCCTATCTGCGCGACATCCTCATCGCCGACCGGGACAACGATCAATCGGCCCATGATTTCGGCAATGACCTGATCCCCGAGATCGTGAAGAACGGCAAAGCTCACGCGCATCGCTTTGATCGCTCTTGTGTCCGCCACCAGGATGCGCCCGCCTATTGGCGCGACGTCGGTACGCTCGACGCGTTCTGGGAGGCCAACATCGACCTCACCGATTTCACGCCCGAGCTCGACCTGTGGGACCGCGACTGGCCCATCTGGACGAACTGGGAGGCAACGCCGCCTGCGAAGTTCATCCACGATGAAAAAGACCGCCGCGGCCTTGCTGTGTCGTCCATGGTCTCTGGGGGCTGCATCATCTCGGGCACGGAGGTCCGCAACTCCGTCCTCTTCCGGTATGTAAACACCAATAGCTACGCGATGCTCGATCACTCGGTGCTTCTGCCCAACGTGACCGTGCACCGGAACGCGCGACTGACGAAATGCGTCGTTGATCGCGGTGTGGAGATCCCGCGTGGGCTCGTTGTGGGTGAAGACCCGCAAGAGGACGCCAAATTCTTCCGCGTGACCGAGAAAGGCACGACGCTTATCACCGCGCCCATGATCCAGAAGTGGCAGGCGGCGCAGTGAAGGTTCTCTCCGTCACATCGGAATGCGCGCCGTTCGTGAAGACCGGCGGCCTGGCAGATGTTGCTGGGGCGCTCCCCGGCGCTTTGGCAGCTGAAGGCGTTGAGATGCGCACCCTCCTGCCCGGCTATCCGGCCGTGATGGAGCATGTGAAGAACGCCGAGAAGATCTACGAGCGCAAGGAGCTTTATGGCGCGGCGGCCTGGCTTCTGAGAGCAAAGGCCGAAGGTGTGGACCTCCTCGTCCTTGATGCGCCTCACCTCTACGCGCGGCCGGGCAATATCTATCTGAGCTCGCACAACCGCGACTGGACGGACAATCCGGAGCGCTTCGCCGCCCTTTGCCGGATCGCTTGCGACATCGCCGAAGGCGCTTTGGGGAATTGGACGCCCGACGTCGTGCACGCGCACGATTGGCAGGGCGGCATGGCCCCCTACTACCTCGCCAAGTCGGACGCCAAAGCCAAGAGTGTTGTGACCATTCACAACATCGCCTTCCAAGGCCTCGCGCCCGCGACGCGCATGGAAAAGCTGGGCATCTCTGCCGAGGATTTCCACGCCGATGGAGTGGAGTATTGGGGGCAGATTTCTGCGCTGAAAGCGGGCCTCAACTATGCAGATCGCTTGACGACAGTCTCCCCGACCTATGCCGAGGAGCTCATGCGCCCCGAATTCGGCATGGGTATGGATGGCGTGCTGCGCCGTCGAAGCGGTGATCTTGTGGGTATTCTGAACGGCATCGACACGGGCATCTGGTCGCCCGAAGGTGATCCCGCCATCCACCGCTACAAATCACCCCGCGGCAAAGCCAAGAACAAGGCCGCTCTTCGTGAGGAGTTCGGGCTGCCTGAAGCAGATGGCCCACTCTGCGTCGTCATCACGCGCATGACCGAGCAAAAGGGCCTCGACCTCTTGCTCGAAGCGCTGCCTGCGCTTCTGGACGCGGGCGGGCAACTGGCGCTCTTGGGCTCCGGCAGTGATGAGCTTGAGAAGGCTTTCCTCGATGCCGCGAAGACCCATGAGAACGTCAGCGTCAAGATCGGCTACGACGAGGCGCTGTCGCACCGCATCGTGGCGGGCGGGGATGCGATCCTTGTACCGTCCCGATTTGAGCCTTGTGGCCTGACCCAAATGATGGGTCTACGCTATGGCACCCTGCCGGTGGTGGCGCTGACAGGCGGACTCGCCGACACCGTCATCCCCGCAACCCCCGCTACGATGCCGAAAGGTCTTGCCACAGGCATCCAGTTCTCGCCAGTGACAGCGGCCGCGTTGAGCTCTGCGCTGACCAAGCTTTGTCACTACTACGCGGATCAAAAGACCTGGGCAAAGATGCAGCGCAATGCGATGGCGCATCCCGTGGGCTGGGATAGCTCCGCCAAGGAATATGCCGCCCTCTATAGGAGCCTCGTGGACGCCTCATGAAGTCACTCCAGCTCTCTGCCGGGCGCCCCTACCCTCTGGGCGCGACCTTCGACGGAGAAGGCGTGAACTTTGCTGTGTTCTCGCAGCACGCGACACGGGTCACGCTGTGCCTCTTTGACGATGAAGGCCGCGAAGCTTTGCTCGTTGAACTGGCGGAACGCGATGGCCACGTTTGGCACGGCTACTTCTCGGGCATGCAGCCGGGCCAGCAATACGGCTACCGCGTGCACGGGCCTTACGCGCCCGAAGAAGGGCACCGCTTCAATCCGCATAAGCTATTGATCGACCCCTATGCCAAGAAGCTGACCGGGCATCTGGAATGGCACGACAGCCTCTACGGCTACGAGATCGGGCACGCAGACGCAGACCTGAGCTTTGATACCCGCGACAGCGCGCCCTACATGCCGCGCTGCGTGGTGGTGGATCCGGCCTTCACCTGGGGCCGCAAGAGCGCCGATCGCATCGCGCGTCCCTGGAACGAAACGATCCTCTATGAGGCCCATGTCAAAGGCCTGACCGCCGGGCGCCCGGATGTGCCGCACCGCGGCAAGTTCCTCGGCATGGCGTCTGAGCAGATCCTCGATCACATCACCGACCTCGGCGTCACGGCGATCGAGCTTTTGCCTGTGCAGGCCTTCGTCGATGACCGCTTCCTCGTGGATCAGGGCCTCAGGAACTACTGGGGCTACATGACGCTCGGGTTCTTTGCACCCGATCCGCGGTACATGAGCTACGGCGATATCTCCGAGTTCCAGCAGATGGTGGCACGCTTTCATGCCGCCGACATCGAGGTGATCCTCGACGTGGTCTACAACCACACCGCCGAGGGCGACCAAAACGGCCCGACGCTTGCCTTCCGGGGCTTTGACAACGCGAGCTATTACCGCCTTTCGAACGGGCGCTACTATGTGAACGACACCGGCACCGGGAACGCGCTGAACTTTGATCACCCGTTCACGCTGCGCCTCGTGATGGACTCGCTGCGCTATTGGGTGGAGGTCATGCATGTTGACGGCTTCCGCTTTGATCTGGCCTCCACGCTGGCGCGCACGGGCGGTGTCTTTGACCGCGACGGGCCCTTCATGCGTGCGATCCGCCAAGACCCGGTGCTCAACCGCGTAAAGCTCATTGCCGAGCCCTGGGATGTGGGCATGGGGGGCTACCAGCTGGGCGCCTACCCCGCGCCTTTCACCGAATGGAACGACAAGTACCGAGATCAGGTCCGCCGGTTCTGGCGCGGCGATGATGGCACGGTGCAAAAGCTCGCCACGCGCGTGGCAGGCTCAAGCTTCCGCTTTGATCATGACGGGCGACCGGCCACGTCCTCGATCAACTACCTCACCAGCCACGATGGTTTCACGCTGATGGACACCGTTAGCTACAACACCAAGCACAATGAGGCGAACGGCGAGAACAACAAGGACGGCCACGGCGAGAACTTCTCGGACAATTGCGGCGTAGAAGGCCCCACAGACGATCCCAAGATCAATGCCACGCGCGCCCAGAGGCGCCGGAACATGCTGGCCACACTGATGCTGTCGCAGGGCACGCCGATGATCCTTGCGGGCGACGAGCTGGGCAACTCCCAAGGTGGCAACAACAACGCCTACAGCCAGGACAATCCGACCGGCTGGGTCAATTGGGAGAACACGGACGACGACTTCCTGCAGTTCTGCAAGGACGTCATCCTTTTCCGCCACGCCACACCCATCTTGCGCCAGACCCGCTTCTTGCACGCAAGGTTGCGCCTTGTTGACGGGGTGCCTGACCTCTTTTGGCGCCGTGCGGACGGCCAGGAGATGACGACGGATGACTGGGGCCAGGCCTCGCTCAAGTTCCTGGGCGCCGAGATGCGCATGGCGCGCGGCACGCCTGCCTACCAACGCCGCCTCGGCGCGATCTACATCATCTTCAACAACGGCGGCGAAGTGCGCGCCACCCTGCCCGACGCCCCCGAAGGCAGCTTCTGGGCGCGTGCTTTCGACACCTCGGGCGGCATTCCCGCCGAAGACCGCCCGCGCGCCACGACCTCCATCGCGGCTGAAAGCGTCGTCGCCTTTACCCTCAGAGAATTAGATAAAAAGAGCTAGAGAGCTTCCCCATGCCAACGATCCCAACACAGCCAATTGAGGGCCAAAAGCCAGGCACCAGTGGTCTTCGCAAAAAGACACGGGTCTTCATGGCGCCGCACTTTCTGGAAAACTACGTGCAATCGATCTTTGACGGGATCGGGGGCGTCTCGGGCAGCACCTTGGTCGTCGGTGGTGACGGGCGCTACTTCAACGACCGCGCCATTCAGGTGATTTTGCGGATGGCCGCCGCCAATGGCGCCGCACGCTGCATCGTGGGCAAGCGCGGTATTCTGTCGACGCCGGCGGCCAGCCACCTTATCCGCAAGCGCGGCACGGACGGCGGGCTGATCCTCTCGGCCTCCCACAACCCTGGCGGTGCGGACGAGGATTTCGGCCTGAAGTACAATGGGCCCAATGGCGGTCCAGCATCCCAGACGGTGACCGACAAGATCTTTGCGAAGACGACCGAGATCACCGCCTACCACATCATCGAAGCACGCGACGTCGACCTTGCCTCGCTTAGCGAGACGAGCCTCGAGGACATGGTCGTTGAAATCATCGATCCGGTTAGCGACTACGCCGACCTCATGGAAGAGCTCTTTGATTTCAATGCGATCGGCGGCCTCTTTGTGAACGGCTTCCGCATGCGCTTTGATGCGATGCACGCGGTCACCGGCCCCTATGCGCGCGAGATCCTGGAGAACCGTCTCGACGCGCCTCTCGGAACCGTCGTGAACGGCGTGCCGTCTGAGGATTTCGGCGGCGGTCACCCCGACCCGAACCCGATCTGGGCTAAAGAGTTGATGGACGTCATGTACGGCGACAACGCGCCTGACTTTGGCGCGGCCTCCGATGGTGACGGCGACCGCAACATGATCGTGGGTCGCGGCGCGTATGTGTCCCCATCAGACTCGCTCGCGGTTCTGGCCGATCTGGCGCATCTCGCGCCGGCCTATGCTGATGGGCTCGCTGGCATTGCACGCTCCATGCCTACTTCGGGCGCGGCCGACCGCGTCGCCGAGGGCAAAGGCATCGAGATTTTTGAGACCCCCACAGGCTGGAAGTTCTTCGGGAACCTCCTCGACGCTGGGCGCGCCACCATCTGCGGCGAGGAAAGCGCAGGCACTGGATCGAACCATGTGCGCGAGAAAGACGGGCTCTGGGCGGTCCTTCTGTGGCTCAACATCCTTGCGAAGACCGGCAAAGGTGTGTCCGAGGTTCTGGCCGATCACTGGGCCAAGTATGGCCGCAACTATTACTCCCGCCACGATTACGAGGCCGTCGACAGCGAGGCCGCGAACGGCCTCATGCAGGCCTTGCGTGATGGTCTTGGCGACATGAAAGGCGCGTCCTTTGGGGACCTCACCGTCGCAGGCGCGGATGAGTTTGCCTATGACGATCCCGTGGATGGGTCGCATTCCGCGGGCCAAGGCATCCGGATCTTCTTTGAAGGCGGCGGGCGCGTGGTGTTCCGCCTCTCCGGCACGGGCACGCAGGGCGCAACACTGCGCGTCTACCTTGAGATGCTCGAGACTGACCCCGCCGAACTCCACCACGATCCCCAAGAGGCTCTCGCACCGATCATTGCAGCGGCGCAGGCGGCGGCGGGGATTGAAGCACGTACCGGTCGATCTGCGCCGGATGTGATCACCTAAGAGGCATCAGAACGCGGCGCGCAGGGTCACAATCTGGGCCGAGCGCAGGGTAAGCTCGATCTCTTGGGAAGCCTCAAGCTCTTCTTCCGTGACGCCAAAGATGTCCGTCACGCGCAATCGACGCGGGGTTTGGGAGAACTTGAGCAGCACCGTTTGCGGTTTGCGGCGTGCTTCGAACAGACGGAATTCCGTCTCGCCATCAACGGACCTGAGCGTTTCGACCACCACACCCGGCGGCGCCTCAATGACGGGTGCCACCTCAGGACCCGCAGCCACCCGCAGCGGTGCATTCAGATCATAGGCCGCGTGGTCAAGCTCATCTCGGTCAAGCTGCGCCATTGGCAGGAAGGAATAGGTGAAGACGTGCCGCCCCTGATCTGCCACCGGGTCAGGCGAGGTCGCGGACTTGATCAAGGACAGGCGCATCACGTGGCCATGAATGTCATGGCCGTATTTGCAGTCGTTGAGGAGCGCGGCCCCCCTCTCCCCATCCGCCAGCAAGGCCCATTTTTGCGCGGGCACCTCGAAGCGCGCGGCGTCAAAGTCGGACGCGCGGGAGGTTGAGCGCCGGATTGCGCCCCACTGAATATCATAAAGCGCGGTCTGGGTGGTGACCGAGACCGGAAAGGCCACTTTCAGAAGGATGTGGCTCACGTGCCAGTCGATCTCGGTCACAAAATCGATGCGCCGAGAGCCCGCCGTCAGGCGGATCGTCTGCACGATTTCGCACCCCCGCCAGAGATGGGTGACACGCACTGCGGCGCGCACTGGACCGTTTTCGACCACCTCGAATTGGCGGGCGTTCGTCACCTCTTCCTGATTGTCTTCGTAATAAGGATCGATGTCCCACGCGTCCCAGCAGATGGGGCGGTCTTCAAAGGCGATCAAACGGTTCCCGTTCTCTCCTTCCGCCAGCGCCTGCCAGCCGGTTTCGAGGTCGGTAACCTCCTCGATGTGCCCGTTGGGCAGGATCTTCACGCGGATGAGGCCGTTATCGAGCCAAGCCCGCTTTTCGCCGACAGAGGCCCGCGCCGCGTGGGTCGGCGTCTGTGCCGTGCTGATCGCACGCGCGGAATAGCCGGGCAGATCAGCAAAGTAGCACAGCGCACCGTCCGCCGTCTTTTGGGCTGCATGGGTCTCCGCCTCGCCTTTGACTTCGGCCACGCGCGGGCCGCGCGTGGGTGCGGTATTGATGGCGACGAGCGACCCGTCAGCGGGCAACAGCCCCTGCGCCCTTTGTTCGAGGCTCTCACGCAGGGTCGCAAAGTCGCGCCGTGCGTCTTCAAAGACCTCCGTGATGGAGGTGCCCGTAAGGATGTCATGGAACTGGTGGAGGCACAGCGTCTTCCATTCACGCGTCAGGTCTATCTCTTGACCGACCATGGCCGCGATCGCTTCGGCCTCGTGAAGCGCCCATTCAGCTTTGCGATTTGCCCGCTTGATCCAGCCTTGCGAGGTAAAGACCCCGCGGTGCCCTTCCATGTAGTGCTCGCCCGCATGGAACTGTTCCGCAGGCACCTCGGTCGCCTCCATCCAGGCTTTCACCGTCGACATTGCGAACTGAGGCATCCCGGGCATCCCGGCAAAGGCATGGGCCTTGGATATCAGGTCCTCCGTGGGCCCGCCCCCGCCATCCCCATAACCATAGCAAATCGGCAGATGCGCGGTCGCCGCGCCCTGCGCGTTTGTGAGCGTGCCCCGCACCTCAGCCGCCGACAGATCGCTTTTGTAATTGGTGGGGAACGGCAAATACTGCACGGCCCGCGGCGTCGTCAGGATATGCGCCTTTACACGCGTACCATCGATCCCTTCCCAATGGTGCGAGGCCCAAGGCACCCGGTTGATCTGGTTCCAGTTGAGCTTGTTGGTCACGAACCACTCAAGCCCAGCCAACTTCATGAGCTGGGGGATTTGCCCCGGGAACCCGAACGTATCTGGCAGCCATAGGATCGGCGTCTCCACATCACCGAACTCCTCCCGAAAGAAAGCGCGACCGAGCGTCAGCTGACGCACCAGCGCCTCAGGCCCCGGGATGTTGAGGTCAGGTTCGACCCACATGCCCCCCATCACCTCCCAACGCCCCTCGGCCACGCGCGTCTTGATGCCCTCGTAGATCTCCGGGAAGTCCTGCTTGGTCATCTCGTAAAGCGCGGGCTGAGAGTGCGAGAAATGAAAACCGTCGTCCGCCTCCATCAAGCGCAGCACGTTGGAATAAGTGCGTTGGTTCTTCAGCCTGATCTGATCGATCGTCCACAGATAGGCCACGTCCATATGGGCGTGCCCTATCCCGTGCAGCTGAGCGTCAAGCGGTGTGCCCGCCTCAAGCAGTGCCCCGCGCAGCGTCACCAACGCGCCGGGGACCGAGGCATAGAAGGCCTCGCCCAGCGGATCACGTGTGTCGAGCACCCCGAAGGCGGCGTCGAGCGCTGCAATCAGGTCAGGGTTGTCGGTGTGGGTGGCGGTGTCATGAACCGTCTGTGCCAGCCGGATGAAATCGAGCGTATCGGGGCAAAGTTCCACCAGCGCAGGCGCGTCCATATAGAGCTGCGCGCGGCTGTTGGGATCAGGGGGCCAACCGGCAAGCCCTGTCCAGCCATGCAGCATGAGCACATGGCTGCCTGCAGCACCCTCGGGCAAGGGGATGGTATGGTGATAGCGATCCGCGCTGCCCAAAGGCAGGTCGTCCAGATAGACCATTGCCTCCGGGTGATTGAAGATATCGCCCAAGGCGCCGAGCGGCAGATGGAGCGCCAGATGCCGTGCGTCCCAGCCTTCAGGGACGTCCACCGTCGTTTTCATGAGGAAGTCGAGGTTCGCGCCGCCCCAGTAGCTGTGATGCGGGATCTCAGGCCAATCCGAGGGCGCCTCATCAAACGGCGCATCCACCATCGCGGTGGGCAGCTTTCTCAACCGAAACGGCGGCAGCGGCTGTGACCTGCGATGCACCATGGGTGCGATAAGCGCGAGGCGCGCGCCCAGCTTTTCGCGCGTCAGCCTGAGCCGATGGAGTGCGCGTTGGCGGCGGTCGCGCTCTAGATCTTGGAGATCATCCATATTTGCTGAGCTCAAACCCTTCGATCCCACCGCGCAGTACGGCGGGGGCCTTCTCGGCCTCGTCGCGCATAGCGTCCGGATCCCAGCCCTCCGTCCCCCAGGAGCGGTCGAGATCAGGCCACGGGATCGAGTCGATCAGGAGCTGGGTATAGGGATGCTTCGGGGCGCCGATCACCTCCTTCGGGGGGCCCGCCTCGACGACGTGCCCTTTGAAGAGGACCATCACGTAATCGGAGACATGGTAGGCCGTAGCGAGGTCATGGGTGATGTAGAGGATCGAGATCCCGTATTTGTCTTTCAGGTCGTAGATGTTGGACAGGATCGTCGCGCGCAGGGATGCGTCCACCATCGACACCGGCTCATCCGCGATCAGAAGCTTGGGCGAGAGCATTAGCGCACGGGCCACGATCAAGCGCTGTCTCTGGCCCCCAGAGAGCTGGTGCGGATAGCGGCTGAGCACCAGGCCTGGATCGAGGCCCACGGCGGAACAGGCCTCCTCCATCGCTTGCTGGGTGTGCGCCTCCGATTGGGCGAGCCCGAACTGCTTGAACGGGAACTTCAGCGCGTGATCGACGCGGTAGAACGGGTTGAAGCAGGCATAGGGGTCTTGGAAGACGGCCTGCACGTTTTTGCGGAACTCAAGGCTTTGGCTGGCCGACATCTTTTGGATGTCTTGCCCTTCAAAGAGGACTTTGCCCTGCGTGGGCGGGTTAAAGCCCAGCATGATGGAGCCCATCGTGGACTTGCCCGAACCCGACTGCCCCACGATCGAGATGATCTGCGGCGTGTCCCCTTCGAGCGTGAACGACATCGGATGCAAAGCCGTGACGGAGCCGTAGTCCTTGCGCACGTTCTCAAAGCGCAGAAGCGGCTCCTTGGTGTCGCGGGCGGGCGACGGCGCGCCCTTCTCGGGATTGAGGAAGCTCGCGCCCCCCACAAGCGGCACGGAGGAGATAAGGTCCTGCGTATAGGGATGCTGCGGGTTCTCGATGATCTGCTGGACGGTGCCATGCTCCACGAGCTCCCCGTCTTTCAGGACGGCGAGTTCATCCACCGACTGAGCCATGAGCCCCATGTCGTGGCCAATGAGAATGAGGCCCGAACCGATCTGCGCCTGAATGTCCTTCAGCGTCTGCATGACCTGGCGTTGGGTGACCACGTCGAGGGCGGAGGTCGGTTCATCCGCGATAATGAGATCGGGGTTCAGGATCAGGCCCATCGCGATGCAAACGCGCTGCTTCATGCCGCCTGAGAGCTCGTGCGGATAAAGCTGGCCCGTGTGCCCCGGCAGGCCCACGGAGGCCAGCGCCTCGTCAGAGCGTTTCTGAAGCTCCGCCCGCGATTGGGAGCCTTCGTGGGCGATGATGGCGTCCCACATCTGTGGCTCGACCCGCATGACCGGATTGAGGGAGTTCATTGCGCCTTGCGGGATGTAGGCCACCGCCGACAGCCGCGCGCGGCGCATGTCCTCTTCGCCAAGTGCCAACATGTCGGTGCCGGCGAGATCGATCTCTCCCGCCGCCACGCGCCCCGGTTCGGCGAGCATCTGCATCACGGCGAGCGCGGTCGTCGTTTTGCCGGACCCGGATTCGCCGATGAAACCCACGCGGCGGCCCTTCTGGATCGTCAGGTTCAGACCTTTCACGGCCTGCACTACCCCGCGCGGCGTAGGGAACTCGATGGAGAGGTCTTTGAGGGTGAGGACAGGTTTCGTGGTCATCATGATCTCTCCAAGGAGGCGCGGACGCGCCAGGCCCGACCTCGGGAGGGTGTCGGATTTGAGCGGTGTGCCGTCCGCTCTCCAATGGTGAGTTCAGCTTGGACAGTCAGCCCCGCATATGCCCTCCCGGGGGGGAGGTCGGGCATGGCGCGTTCGCGCCGGGCACGGGCGGAGATCACTGCACCTCCCTGTTCAGCAGAGCGGCCCCGCAGGGGCGCGCCCGACCCTCCCCGCGGGAGGGCACATCGCAGCGTCGTGCAATGATCGATCAAGGGACCCGCAGTTGGCGCGGTGCTGCCAGGTTGACTGTAGGAGCGCCCACCCAGGGTCGGGCCCGCCCCCGCTCTTCTTGCAAGCATCATGACAGCTTCCTCAGACGCGGGTTCGACACTTCGTCGAGGCCGAGGTTGATGAGCAAAAGACCAATGAACATCGTGGCCAAGAGCAGCGTTGGCAGCCCCCACCACCACCAGAGGTTCTGAATGAGCGCACCTGCGTTGATGGCCTCATAGATCGTGCGGCCAAGCGTCGGGATGCGCTGCGGACCAAGGCCCAGCACCTCAAGCCCCACTGCCGTCACAATCGCCGTCGTCACATTGGCGATGAAGGAGCCGAAGAGATAAGGCACGAGGTTCGGCAGCATCTCCTTGAACATGATGTGGGTGGTCGAGGCGCCTGAGAGCTGCGCCATCTGCACGTAGCCCGAACGCTTCATCGACAGCACCTGCGCGCGGATAAGGCGTGTCGGCGATTGCCAGAGAAAACCCGCGATCAGAAGCGCCATCATAGTGAGCGACACGTCCCCGAAGGAGCTCTGGAACACCACGAGGATCAGCAGTGGCGGGATCGTAATCATCACATCCGCTAGAACACGGATCACATCGTCCGTACGCCCCCCAATGAAACCTGCCGAAAAGCCCAGCGTGATCCCCATGGACATGCCAATTAGCGAGGCCAGCAGACCCACAAAGAGCGTGTTCGGTGCACCGATGATGAGGAGCGCAAGCAGATCGCGCCCGCCCCCGTCAGTACCGAGAGGAGAGGTCCACTCCCCACCCTGCCCGCGCAGGTTCTCAAAGCCTACCGGCGGCAGCTTCAGCGGCATGGAGCCCGTGAAGACGAGCTCCGGATCCCACAACATGCGCCCGACGATGCCGAGGAAAACGATGCTCAAAAGCAGGCCTGCGCCCCAGAGGAGCTTGGGATTGAGCCAGGGGTTGTCGAAGCGGCGAAGACGGCGGGCAAGCCTGCGCTCAGCTCGCGTCATCTTGGCGGTGTCGTTTGCAGATGTCTCGGTCATCACGCGGCCTCGTGGCGAATGCGGGGGTCGATGAACGGGTAAAGTAAATCGACAAGGAACACGCTGAGCGCGGTCATCAGGATGATGACGTAGCTGACGCCCTGAATGACCGGGAAATCCTGATTGAGGATCGCGTCATAAAGAAGCTTGCCCATGCCGTTGTAGGCAAAGATGCGCTCCACAAGGACCTGCCCCGCGATCAGCAACCCGATCTTCAGCGCAAAGGCCGTGATCTGCGGCAAGATCGCGTTCCGGATCATGTAGCGGTAAAGGATATAGCGCGGGCGCAGGCCCTTGGCTTTGGCCAGCGTCACGTAATCCTCGCCCTGCACCGTGATCATCAGGCCGCGCATACCGAGCGCCCAGAAGCCAAAGGTCACGATCACGATGGAAAGCGCCGGCAAGAAGCCGTGGTAGAGGACGGATTGCACGAATTCCCACGTCCAGCCGGGCTCCACAAAAATTGAGTAGGCACCGGTGAGCGGGAACCACCTGAGCTGCGCGCTGAAAATCCACATCAAAAGCAGGCCCGACAGGATCGGCGGGATAGAGGTGAAGACCATCGCCGCCGGGATCGCCACCTTCACGAGG
>JBCBFV010000018.1:0-17917 GCA_038527425.1 Pseudomonadota bacterium | reverse complement strand
GATCTTGTTGTCGGTCAGCCACTCCATGGCGGGCCCCTTTCAGCGCAAAGAAAAAGGGCCGCCCCTAAGAGGCGGCCCCAGAAGTCGTGATTGGCTTAGCCGCCGATAGCAGCCATGACAGCCGCTTTCGCGTCACCGCCGTCGAGGGTGGTCACACCGTCGAGCCAGCCATCGAGGATGCCAGCATTCGCGGCGAGCCATGCCGTTGCGGCATCCGAAGGCTCTTCCCCGTCGTCGAGGATCGCGCCCATGATCTCGTTTTCCATGGCCAGTGTGAACTCGAGGTTGTTCAAAAGCGCGCCAACGTTCGGGCAGGCCTCTGCATAGCCTGCAGAGGTGTTGGTGAAGACCGTTGCGCCGCCGAGGTCGGGGCCAAAGTAGTCGTCGCCGCCCTCAAGGTAGGACATGTCGAAGTTGGCATTCATCGGGTGGGGCTCCCAGCCGAGGAAAACCACTGGCTCGTCGCGACGGTCGGCACGTGCGACCTGGGCGAGCATGCCCTGCTCGGAGCTTTCGACCACTTCGAAGCCCGAAAGGCCAAAGGCGTCGCCATCGATCATGGACTGGATCAGGCGGTTGCCGTCGTTGCCGGGCTCGATGCCGTAGATTTTGCCCTCAAGCGCGTCGGCCTGGGCGGCGATGTCAGCAAAGCTGGCGATGCCGAGATCGGAGGCCGCCTTGTTCACGGCCAGCGTGTACTTGGCGCCCGCGAGGTTCGCGCGCACGGTGTCGACGGTGCCCGCCTCACGGTAAGGCGCGATGTCGGCCTCCATCGTAGGCATCCAGTTGCCGAGGAAGATGTCGATGTCACCATCGGCGAGCGACGTGTAGGTCACTGGCACGGAGAGCACCTTGATGTCGGTCTCGTAACCAAGCGCTTCGAGGACCACGGTCGTCGCGGCAGTCGTCGCGGTGATGTCGGTCCAACCCACATCCGAGAAGGTGACAGTGCTGCAGTTTGCATGGCCATCGGCGAATGCAGACGAGGCGGCCATCAAGGCCACGAGGGACAGTGCGGTACGTTTCATGGAGTTCTCCCAAAGTTAGTTAACCGCTAGTAAAGGGGTGAGCGCGTAAAGGGGCAAGCGCTATTCGGCTGATCACCACTCCCTCGCCGCTTATCACAGGTGCGCGAGAGGCCAGTACGCGGCGCGAAATGATGTGTATGCAGGCTTAGCAACTATGAGGACCGACCCATGAAATTCTTAAAAATCGCTGCCGCTCTCACCCTCCTTGGCGCCCCTGCCTTCGCTGGCCCCCAGTATGTCGACGGAACGGGCTTTGCTGTCTCGGGCTATGACGTCGTGTCCTATTTCTCGCTGGAGCAATCGGCTGTTGGCACGCCTCAGACCGAGCCTGCACAAGGCCGCGCGGACATCACTGCCGAGCACAACGGCGCCACCTTCGCCTTCGCGACGGTTGAGAACCGCGACGCCTTCCTTGCCGATCCAGAGCGCTACACGCCCGCCTTCGACGGCCATTGCGCTTACGGCGTGGCCCAAGGCGGCAAAGTGCCTGCGAACCCGCTGCTGTGGCGCATCGTGGACGATCAGCTTTACCTCAACATCACCAAGAACGTCGTAATGTTCTGGGAAGAAGACATTCCTGGCAACATCACCACCGCTGGCACGAACTGGACGCGCATCGGTGACGACGCAGCCTCCACCCGCGCGATCCCGCAGTGGACGTCCGCGGCACCTGTCACGAACTAAGCACGTGATATCAAGAAGATACCTTCTTGGTGGCGGCGCGGCCCTTGCGGGCGGCGCCGCTTTCCTTGCGTTTGGGCCCTTGGGCGCAGACGACCGAACGACCCTGACGGTGAGCGAGGCCCACGCCGCCGCTGCCGCAGGGGATATCCTTCTCGTAGACATCCGCCGCCCAGACGAATGGGCCGCCACGGGCATCCCTGCTTCCGGGGTGCCGCTCGACATGCGCCGCGCTGATTTCATTGAGGCGCTGGCGGAGGTGCGCGCCAGCGCGAACCAGCCCGTCGCTGTCATTTGCGCGCGTGGCGTGCGCTCTGCCCGGCTGACCCGCATGCTTGAACAAGCGGGCGTGGGGCCGATCATCGATGTGCCCGAAGGAATGCTTGGGTCCCTCTCCGGCCCCGGCTGGCTGAAATCTGACCTTCCCCTAAAGGAACCGCCTGCATGATACGCGCCCTCCTCGCCTCCCTCCTTCTTGTGGGAGGGCCGGCGGCTGCATGCTCGACCACCACCGCCTGCAGTCTTGAGGAGGGGGAGTATTTCATGGCCACGCCAGGGGGCGAGGGCTTGAAACCCGCGGTGGTCTATATCCACGGCTGGGGCGGCACAGGATCTGGCGTCTTTCGGAACACGGGCATGACGAACGGGTTCATGGAGCGCGGCTATATCCTCGCCGCGCCCTCGGGCCTGCCGCGCGCCAATGGGAACGGTGGGACGTGGTCGTTTAGGCCCGCGAACCCGGGGCGCCGGGACGAGGTCGCTTTCATCAGAAGCGTCCGCGACGATCTGATCGAAAACCACGGCGCTGATCCCGATCGGATCTATCTGGCCGGGTTCTCCATCGGGGGCTCCATGACGTCCTATGCCGCCTGCGCGGACCCTGACGCCTTCACCGCCTATGCACCTATTGGCGGCAATTTCTGGCGGCCCCATCCTGAGAGCTGTGAGGGCCCTGTGCGGATGATCCACACACACGGCTGGACAGACGGCACGGTCCCCCTCGAGGGCCGCGTTTTGCGGGGCGAAGGGCTCGACGATCCGAACGCCATCATCCAGGGCGACATCTTCCAAGCCATGCAAATCTGGCGCGCCACGAACGGCTGCACGCAGCTCAAGGCAGATCGGTTTGTGACCGAGGGCTTCTTCATGCGCCGCGCGTGGGACAGATGCGCTGAGGGCTCGGCGCTGGAGCTCGCCATCTTTCCCGGTGGCCACGCGATCCCGCGCGGCTGGACAGAGCTTGTGACCGACTGGTTCGAAGCTCTCTGACTACTCGGCTGCCATGGGCAGCGCTTCGGGCTTAGAGAGCTCTGCATTCATCGCCGCCCGACGCTCCTTCGCTTTCGCCACGATGCGCGGCACACGCAGGTCATGCGGCGCATCGAGCCGGGCAAAGCCCACTTTCGTCTCGGCCACACGGGCCCCGCTAAGTTTGGAGAGCACCGGCGCGAGAACGAGGCTCGCTGCGATGGGCGCCAGCCATGCAGACATCGCCATCGTCCAGATCCCAAACATGAGCGCGGCACCCAGCAGCACCTCGAAGGCGTGGAAGCGAGTTACAGCCCGCCAGCCGTAGCCCTCCGCCCCACGGTTCTGCGGCGTCCAGCTGCGGCTAAGACCGAGCGCTGCACGCACCACGGCAATCGTCTGCTGCACCATCATGATGGGCGCGTAGATGACCGAACAGGTGATCTCAAAAAGCGTGGTCGCAAGGTACCGACCCCAACCGCCATAGGCCTTCCGCGTCGCAGGCCGCAGCCCGAGGATCACGGCACCCATCACTTTCGGCAACAGCAGCATGCCGTAGATGAATACGAGGAAAAGGGCCCCTCCTCCCGGTGCCTCGGGCCAAACCGGATAAAGCGGGTTGGCCGGGCTGAAATAGGCGGAAGTCTCGGGCATCGTGCCCGCCATGGACCAGATCACGAGGAGCACAAACCAAGCGGGCGACAAAAGGAACGCAAAGGCCCCCTGGAGCAGGTGAAAGCGTGAAACGGGGTGGAACCCGCGCGCCGTCAGCAGCCGCAGATGCTGAAGGTTTCCCTGGCACCAGCGGCGATCGCGCAGGGCGTAGTCGATCAGGTTTTGGGGTGTTTCTTCAAAGCTGCCCGTCACACGTGGCTCGAACCGCACGGACCAGCCCGCACGGCGGAGCAGACCCGCCTCCACGAAGTCATGAGAGAGGATCAGGTCCTTGCGCCCACCACGCCCGCGGAGATGCGGAAGATGCGCGCTTTCGGCAAAGGCGCTCACGCGGATGATGGCGTTATGGCCCCAGTAATTGCCCTCAGACTGCGCCCAAGTGGCAAGCCCTTCGGCCAAGAGCCAGCCGTAGACCGCGTTGGAGAACTGCTGCATGCGCCCAAAGAGGGTGCGGGAGCCGATGAGGGACGGAAAGCTTTGAATGAGGCCCGCGCGCGGATCGGCGGCGAGCTCCCGCGCGAGGTGGCGGATGGCCGCCCCGCTCATGAGGCTGTCGGCATCCATGACGACCATCGCGTCATAGCCTGCTCCCCAGTTTTCGATCCAGTCGGTGATGTTGCCCACCTTGCGGTCGCGGTTTTCAGCCCGGCGTCGGTAGTGCACGTCGAACGCGCCTTTGAGAGCCCAATAGGCGCGTTCCTCCTGCTGGGCGACGGCCTCGTCACGAGTATCTGAGAGGATGAAGAGCGTGAATTCGTCGTGCTGCGGCCCGTCGCGGAGGTCTTGCAGCATAGCCCAAGCGTTGCCGAACACCTCGGCCGGGGCCTCGTTATAGATCGGAATCAGAAGCGCGACCTTCTGCTTGGGGCCCTTGAGTTTTCTTGGTCGGGCCGTCCCACGAAGCGCACCAAGAACGACCGCAGTCGCCGAGAGCGAGACCCACACGAAGGTCAGCGCCACGAGGATCACAATCGCCGCCTCAGCAAGCGTTACCCCGCCGTGCCCCAGCCATGTCGCGATGGCGATGGTGAAGGTCAGCGTGAGCGCAATACCTGGCGCGAAGGCCGCAAAACGCCAAGCGCGGTCCGTCCAGGTGGATGCCGATGGCGTGGCCGCTGGGCGGCGACGGAAATCCTGCCGCGCCATGCGCAGCGGGGCGCGGGCGGGCATATCGTGGAACGCGTAGCTCACGCCGTCCACCGGTAGAGCCAGACCTCGGAGAGCGGCTCACCACCCATGCGCAACTGAACGCGGAATTCAGCGAGCGTCGCCTCGCCCGGCGTGAAGCGGAACGCGAGGCGCGGCCCGCCGGTCTCAGGGTTGCGCTGCAGGACGCCCTCAGAGACTTCGCCGGCGGAACTGCGCACGAGGCGCTCGATCTCGCTGAGGTCCTCAGGTACTGCGTCACCGCCCTCGAAGTCGATGACGATGAGCTGGCCTTCACCGAATGCGTTGTCGCCGATGGCCGTATTCAGGACCGCGAGGCCTTTGCCATGCTTGTCCACGCGCCCCCAATTCAGCCGGTAGCTCAGCTTGTGCGGCTGGCCGGGTTCAAGCGGCGCGCTGGGGCGCCAATAGGCCACGATGTTATCGTAGATCTCCCGATCGGTGGGGATCTCGACCAAGGTCACGGCCCCTGCCCCCCAGCCCTCACCCGGTTCGATCCAAGCCGACGGGCGACGATGATAGAGAGCCTCGAGATCGTTGAAATCCGAGAAGTCGCGGTCCCGCTGCATGAGGCCAAAGCCCTGCGGATCGCGATCCTGAAACCCGCTGATCTGCAGCGTTTTCGGGTTGGCGAGGGGGCGCCAGATCGTCTCGCCCGCGCCATTCACGATGAGGAGGCCGTCATTGTCATGCACCGCAGGCCGGAAATCGGAGAACCGCTCCCGGTTCGACTGGTCGTATTGGAACATCGACGTCAGCGGCGCGATGCCCACGTGGCGGAGCGTTCGGCGGGCGAAGATCTCTGCCTCGACGTCCATGACGAGGCTATCGCCCAGCGCGATCTCGAAGCGGTAGGCGCCCGTGCAAGACGGGCTGTCGAGCAGAGCGTGGACGACGAAGCTGTCCGCATCAGGTGCGGGGCGTTCGATCCAGAAACGAGTGAATTCGGGGAACTCCTCGCCCTTGGGCTCGGCCGTATCGATGGCCAGACCCCGCGCGGAGAGGCCATAGATGTCGCCCTTGCCGATGGCGCGGAAGTAGCTCGCGCCTTGGAAAACGGCGAACTCCTGATGGATGCCGGGCTTCTCCACCTCACCGCGAAGGCGGAAGCCGGAGAAGCCGACGGTCTCATCAACCGGCAGATCGGGGAACTTATCGGTGCGATCGAAGGCATCGAGGGAGAATTCAACCTTCCGCGCCTCGCCGTTTTCAACGACCGAGAGGCCGATGGCGTGCGGGTAGTAAAGCGCTGTCAAAAAGAGGTCGACGCGCAGCGGCGCATCGCTGTCCTGGAACAGCGCGTGACGCTCATCAAACCAAATCGAGACGTAATCGTCATAGCTGATCGAAGTCCACGCCTCGTTCACAGGCGGCGGCGGGGCGTAGGCTTCGGCGGCAAGTGAGGCCGCCAGATCGCGCACAGTCGACGCACTGAAGGGCTCGGCTGCCGCGAGCGGCAACTGCTCCGCCTGGCTTGGCATGGCGGCAAAGGCGGCGAGCCCGGCGAGAACCTCACGACGCAGCATCAGCGTTTCTTCCAGGGCTGGGTTTTGAACCAGCCTGCTCCGTAAGCCGTCAGCACGAGGACCGCGCAGCCGAAGAGGTTCACGATCAACATCGTGGAATAGCTGCGCCCCATGACGTCGATCAGGAAACCAAGGAAGCGGGCGAGGAACATGGACGTGACGAAGACGGCGAGCGATTGCTGACCCACCTTCATGATGACCGAGAGCGCAATGGTCCACGTCCGGGCGAGTGGGCTGTCACCCTCAGGCGGCAAAAGACGACGCCCGGCCTCCCCCGCAAAGGCCCAAGCGAGGTAGGCCAGAGACAGGAAATGGACGAAGCGCAGGATGCCGAAATCGCTCTTGTCGAACCAAAGGGCGTTGGCGCTGCGCCATTCCTTGGCGAACTCGAACCCGAACTCGCGGGTGCCGATGTTGGAATAGGGCACATTGAGCACTACGATGAAGGCCGCGATGCCGAGCAGCACGGGCGTGACCGGCGGCTTCGGGATCCAACCGCGCATGAGCCCAAAGCCCGCGAAGAAGATCAGCGCCCAGCCGAAGGGATTGAAGAACCAATTTCGCTCGGACCATGGCTCCGCCGGGAAGGCGAAGTGCGGAAGGCCCAGCGCGCTCGTCAGGGCCTCTTGGGCCATGAGCCAGAAGAAGATGATGGGGGCTGCAGCGGCAAGAACGCCAAAGCGAGCCAGGAACACCACCAACGGCATCATCGCCAACACGACCATGTACATCGGCAAAATGTCGAAATAATTCGGCACGTAGCTGAGTGTCATGAAGGCAAAGAAGTTGCCTGCGTTCGACCAATTCTCGCTATCCACAAAAAGCGGCCATAGGTTCAGCTGACCCCAGTAATTGCGCCCCGTGATGTCGAGCTGCGTGAGAAAGATCACAAGGCCCGCGGTCGCCATGAAGAGCCCGATATGGGCCCAGTAGACCTGCCAGATGCGGAAGGCCACGCGCGCTGTGCCCAGCCACCAGCCCGCGCGGGCATAGGTGCCACCAAAGGCGATGGCCGAGGCCATACCAGAGCAGAAAACGAATATTTCAGTGGCGTCAGAGAACCCAAATCTCGCAGGAATCCAAAGGGTCACCCAATTGCCCGGCGTGTGGGCAAAAAGGATGATGAACATCGCGATACCGCGAAAGAAATCGAGCCTTGGGTCTCTCATTGCCACACGGGGCATAGCAGGGCTCTGCAGGGATGTATCTGCAATCGTCATGTCCTTGGCGCCGTTACTCGGCTGCGAAGCGTGCCTGCGCTCGGCGGGCATCTTCGATGACATTCAGACGGGAGCTCGCGAAGTTGTCCATGGCTCCGCCGCGCTGCGCCTGCCTGGCGGATCAAAGCCGCTGCAGCGTTCAATTCGCCAGCACGGATGCCTGCTTCGATGGTCAGGCGCTCAAAAACATCGCGTTGTGCGTGTGAGCCGCCCATGGATTGGAAGCTAGGCTGCGCGGCAGCGAGGTGGGCATAGGCGTCGCCCCATTGTGCCTCGCCAAAGGCAGCGAGGCCTTGGGCCGCCGCCACGCCGGGGTCGGCCTGCACGCGGGCGTTCTGGGTCGAGCCCTCGGCGGTCTGAGCCACGCGGGCCAAAAGGGTGCCAGCCGCGTCGCTACGTTTATCGCCAACGAGGGCGAGCATGTAGTGAAGGTCTGCAAAGATGAGGCAACCGTCGTCCGTACGGCTCTCAGCCAGCGCGGCGAGCTCTTCCCAGCGGTCGCCGACGGAAACGCCCTCAAGCTCCAGCCGCATCAAAAGCGAGGAGGCGTTGGAGAAGTCGCGGTAGTCATCCGTTTTCTCGGAACGCACCTGTTCGTCATAGAGCGCGAGCACCGCGTCGTTGTCGCCCTGATCGAGGAGCAGCAGCGCCTTGTGCCACCAGACGTGGAAGCGGAAGTTGTTGCAGTGATCCCAAGCAGGCTGGTTGCGGTCGATAAGCTGGATGCCGGCCTCGGTTTGATGCGTCATGTCATAGACATGCGCCACCGCGTGCAGGCCCCAGGCATCGTCACCGGCAAAGGCCAACGCGCGCAGGCCCGCGCGCTCGGAAGCCGCATATTGGCCCATCTCTTCTAGAGCAAAAGCATGGCAGCCCTGCACATAGCCAAAGAGCGGGTGAGACGGGTCATGCGCCGGAAGAACGTTCTCAACCGACCGCAGCATTCCGTAATTGTCGCCCACCATGAAGCGGATCCCGTGGGAGAGCTTCATGGAGATCGTATCCGCCGGGTTCAGCTTGAGCGCGTTTTCCATGCAAGCGATGGACCGCAGCGGCGCACCTTTCAGCCAGTAATCAAGTGCTGCGCACCACAGGCGCTCCCGCTCCGTCGCGCCGCCTTGGGCGAGGGCCGCTTGTGCGGCAATGTTCGCTTGCTGCGCCGGTTCGATCAGTTCCTTGCGCGCCAGCATCAGCGCCGAGAGGCCCTTGATCGCGTGGCCCATGGCAAAGCCCGGTTCCAGTTCCAAAAGCCGTCCGAGGTGCTGAGGCGCCGTCTTCCCGTGGGAGAGCACCGCATGCACAACGCCATTCCATGCCTTTACGGCCTCAGGATCTGAGAGGGATACATCACAGGTACAAATGTCTTGAAGCATGGAACGGCCTTCGCGGCTGGGGATCTTTGGTCTTAAGATCACCTAGCTGGCTAGGGCCTCTGGCTCACATCACGTCGCCGACAGCGCGCGGGAACGTGAACGGCACTCACATAACCGTGACCACGCTACTTTTGTCGGGACTTTCGATGATTGGCCAAAATCGCCTCGAGCGACGCGGTATCTTGGCCAAAACGCGGGGGTGGCATGCGGTAACTCACCGGCGTTTTGCTAAATTTGAGCGGATTCCCGAGAAGTTCAACCCTGCCCTGCGTCGTCTCAGCATGCGCCATCTCGATCACAGAGCCTCGCGCAGCCGCCTGATCGGACCTGAGTGCCTGCCCAATCGTGTGGATCGGGCCTACTGGCACGCCTGCATCTTCGAGCTTTTGCAACACTTCAGCCGTCGGAATCTCGCGAATTGTTTCAACAAGAGCGGGGATCAGCTCATCGCGGTTCTCGATCCGCAGGGGATTTGTGACAAAACGCGGGTCTTGGGCGAGGTCTTGGCGCCCTAAAGCCTCACAGAATCGCTGAAATTGCCCGTCATTGCCCACCGCGATCAGCACATGGCCGTCTGCAGTCTGAAATGTTTCATAGGGCACGATGTTGGGATGGGCGTTTCCGCGGCGCGTGGGCTCCTTGCCGGAGGTGAGGAAGTTCACACCCTCATTGATGAGCCACGCCATTTGGGTATCCACGAGGCCGAGCTCGATATGCTGCCCTTCGCCCGTGGCGTCGCGGTGGCGCAGCGCTGAGAGCATTCCGATCGTCGCGTACATCCCGCACATCACATCCGCGATGCCGAGGCCCACTTTCATCGGTGGGCCGTCCGGCGCGCCGGTGATCGACATGATCCCGCCAAAGCCCTGCGCCATGAGGTCATAGCCCGGGCGCGAGGCATTGGGCCCCGTCTGCCCAAAGCCCGAGATCGAGCAATAGACGAGGTGTGGAAACTCCGCGCAGAGCGTCTCGTGATCGAGGCCGTATTTCGTCAGCCCGCCGACCTTGTAGTTCTCGATCACCACATCGGCCTCGGCGGCGATGGCTTTGACCAAAGCGCGGCCAGCCTCGGAGCTCAGGTCCGCCTCGATCGAGTACTTGTTGCGGTTCGAGGACATGAAATAGGCGGAGAGGTCCGAGGCGCCATCTGGCGTTTCTGCGTAGGGCGGCCCCCACGCGCGGGTGTCATCACCGCCGCTTTTCGGGTTTTCGATCTTGAGAACCGTGGCGCCGAGATCGCCCAGCATCTGCGTGGCCGTGGGACCGGCGAGGATGCGCGATAAATCTAGGACCAGGACCCCGTCGAGGGGGCCCTTTGCATCAGAAGGTGCCATCATAGGCCTTTCGGTCGAACAGGGCGGCAATGACGGTGAAAGTGTCGGCCTCTTGAGCCGCTTCCAGCGCCGCCTCAAGCTCCGCTTTCGAAGTCACCGTGGCCCCTGCCCCGCCAAAGGCCTGCGCAATGGCCGCGTAGTCATGGAGGCCGAAATCTACGCCGGCGTTCTTCATCTGACGCTGACGCTGCTTGAGCTCAATGAGAGCCAGCGAGCTATCAACGAAGACCACAAAGATCGTCTTCAGCCCGCGCTCTGCAGCGGTGGCGAGTTCGCCGGTCGTCATCAGGAAGCCCGCGTCGCCCATGAAGCTGACGATGGTTCGCTCCGGCTCCACGATCTGAGCACCCATGGCGAGCGGCATGGAGCAGCCCATGGTGCAGAGCCCCGTGGATTGCGTCAGCGCACGGGGGAAATGCGCCTGCCACATCTGCGAAAGAAGGATGCGGTGCGCGCCGCTATCGCAGGTGGCGAGCACGTCGTCAGGCAGCACGTCTTGGCAGGTGGCGATGATCTGCCCCGGGCCCCAGCTGTCGGTCGCGGCGAAAGTCTCCCGCAGCGCAGTGCGCAGGGCCTTTGCCTCAGTCCAGTCAGCGGGCGCGCGGTCGGGCATCATGGCTGCGAGGCTCGCCTCGCAATGGCCAAGGATGTTGATGGTGGATTGGTGCATGTAGTGGTGGTTAGGCTCGGACGTGATGTCTATCACGGTCTGGGCCTTTGGGTCCCACGGGTTCTGCCAACCGGTGCGCATCTCCACCGGGTCATAGCCCAGGCACAAAATGACATCTGCCTGCGCGATCACTGGCATGATGAGCTTGTCTGCCTTGGGTGAGAGCCCCGCCCCGCCCAGCGCCAGCGGGTGTGCTTCGTCGAGCATCCCCTTGGCTTTGTAGGAGGTGATCACATGGGCGCCGAGGCGTTCGGCGGCTGCTTTGAGCGCGTTGCCCGCGCCTTGCTCCATAGCATCAAGGCCCGCCACGATGAGCGGGCGCTGTGCCCCGGCCAGCGCCGTCTTCGCGGCCTCAAGCGCCGCGCCCACGGGGGCGACAGGCACGGTGGCACTACGCAGGATACCTTCACCGGTTGCAGGCGTGTCTGCGACGGTGATCGGCACGTCGATATGTACGGGGCCCGGACGGCCTTCAGTCGCGATGCCCACAGCCTTGTCAGCGATGACATGGGCCGCGCCTGCATTCAGCGTGAAAGTGGCCTTGGTGATTGGACGGTAGACTTGCGGCTGGTCGAGGACTTGGTGGGTGTAGACCTGAGCCTCTTCTGGATCGATGGCGCCGGTCAGGACGATCAAAGGCACACGGTCTTCTCGGGCGTTTTCGACGACATTGATGCCATTCAATGCGCCGGGGCCCACGGTGGCCACAAGAATGCCGGGCGCGCCTGTGCGGTGATAGGTGCCCTCGGCCATGAAGCCCGCAGCGTTTTCGTGCTTGGCGAGAACGAACTCGATCCCCGCCGCCTCAAGCGCATCAATCAGAGTGAGGACCTCACCGCCCGGCATCCCGAACGCGTATCGGCATCCCGCCTCATAGAGCCGCTTGGCCACCACATCTGCTGCACGCATCGTATTGTCTCCGTTAATCCGGCACCCTCATGCGGGTGCCGGAAGCAGGGATCAAGACACGACTTAGCGAAGCACGTTACAGAAGGCTGTCGGGCATCTTCTGTTCTGCGGCCGTATTCGCCCGGCGGAAGACGAACGTCACCATGGTCGATGTGATCACGATGAAGAGCGAGTAGAGCGCCGGCACCGCCATGATCGCCTGCTGCTGATCCGGCGGGAAGGTGAAGACCACAATCGCGATGGCGAGCGGACCGTTCTGGATACCCGTCTCGAGCGCCACCGTGCGCGCATTGCGCGGGTGAAGCTTCAGCGCCCGGGCAAAGAAGTAGCCCAGCGTGATACCCACGATACCCAGACCGATGGCCGCCACATAGGTCGCGCCAGAGGTGCCCAAGAGGAACTGCCAGTTCTGCGGGATCCACGTCGCGGCAATGAACACAATGAAGAACGCGCCCAACATCGAGCCACAGAATTCCAGCACCGCGCCCACGTTGGCGTTGAGCTTGCGGATCGTCATCCCCAGCGCCACCGGCACCAGAAGAACCGCGAGGACGGAGATGATGTCTTCCCGCGGGATCTCGATATCGAGGGCGGCCGCGTAGATCACGAGGATGATCGGGATCAGGAAGATGCCAGTGGCCGTCGAAGTCACCGTCATCAAAAGCGACAGCGCCAAGTTGCCCTTAGAGAAGTAGGTGAAGACGTTCGACGTCGTGCCACCGGGCATACAAGCCATGAGCAGGATACCGAGCGCAATCGGCTCAGGCACCACGAGGAAGGTCACAAAGATAAAGCCGAGGAAGGGCATGATCCCGTATTGGGAGACCACACCGATCAGCAGGCCTTGGGGCCGTTTGAGAGCCAAGAAGAAATCACGCGGGGTCAGCGAGGCGCCGAGCCCCAGCATGATGACACCCACCATGATGCCGAGGAGTGTCTGGGTAAATTCATCAACCATCGTCGCTTACTCCGCTGCGATCTTGGCGAGCTCTTCAGCACGCAGGTCTTTTCTGAGGATCTTGCCGACATTGGATTTCGGCAGCTCGTCACGGAACTCCACCTGTTTGGGCACTTTGTAGGCCGTCAGGTGTTCCTTGCAGTAGTTGCGGACCGCGTCCTTGTTCAGGCCGCTGTCTTTGGCGGCGACGACAAAGGCTTTCACCGCCTCGCCGGTGGCGCCGTCTGGCACGCCGATAACGGCCACTTCGACGACGTCCTCATGCTTGGCGAGGCAGTCTTCCACCTCGTTGGGGTAGACGTTGAAGCCCGAGACAACGACCATGTCTTTTTTGCGGTCCACGATGCGGAAATAGCCGTCTTCGTCCATCACGCCGATGTCGCCCGTCAGGAACCATTCGCCGTTCATGACCTTCGATGTCTCTTCCGGTTTTTTCCAATAGCCCTTCATGATCTGCGGGCCGCGTGCGGCGATCTCGCCGGTCTCACCCTGAGGCAGGATCTCACCGTCTTCTGAGAAACAGGCAACCTCGGTCGAGGGCACCGGGATACCGATCGTGCCCGGACGGGCGTTGCCGAGAGGCTCGAAGGTGAGAACCGGCGACGTCTCGGTCAGGCCGTAGCCTTGCACCACTTCGCACCCGGCGATTTCCTTCCAGCGCTCCGCCACAGCAGATTGCAGGGCCATGCCGCCCGCACCTGCGAACTTCATGTGCTTGGGCGGCGTGTCCTGGAACCAGACTTCGTTGGTGAGACCATTGAAGAGCGTGTTCACGCCGCTCATCCAGGTGATCTTATAGTTCTCGAACGCGCGCTTGAGGTTCGACAGCGGACGCGGGCTCGGGATCAGGATGTTGCGGGCACCCAGCCAGTAGAAGGCCAGCATGTTCACCGTGAACGCGAAGATATGGTAGAGCGGAAGGGCGGTCATGATCGTCTCCTCCCCCTTCACGATATCGCGCCCGAGAAGCTCCATCGCCTGCTCCATATTCAGGATCAGGTTGCCGTGGGTGAGCATTGCGCCCTTGGCCACGCCGGTCGTACCGCCGGTGTATTGTAGGACCGCGAGGTCATCCAACGTCACCTCTTGGGCGTATTTGTCGACCTCGATCTTGTCGGATTTGATATGCGCGCGGCCTGCAGCGATAGCCGCGGGAAGGCGCGTGTGGGCCACCTCGATCGGCTTGACCGAGCGATCCCAGTATTTCTGAATGAGGCCCACGATGCCACGCGGGGCCGCCGGGAAGAACTCGGCCACACGGGTGACGATCACATTGGGGATCGGGTGACCTTTGGTGGCGCCGGGGATCTTGTCGGCAAAAAGGTCGATGATGATCAGCGCGTGCGGCTCGGCATCTTCGAACTGCTTGGCCATCTCTTCAGTCGTGTAGAGCGGGTTCACGTTCACCAGAACGCAGCCCGCCTTGAAGATCGCGAAGGCGGCGACAGGGAAGCCCAGGCAGTTGGGCATCTGCACGGCCACGCGGTCACCGGCAGAGAGGCCCGCGACCTCGCGCAGATAGACGGCGAGAGCATCCGACATCTCGTCGACCTGTTTGAAGGTCAGCGTGCCGTTCATCCCATTCGGCAGCACGGCGGTGAAGGCTTTGGCCTTCCCGTATGTGTCGGCTACCGATCGAACCAGGTCCGGCAGGTTCCTGTAAGACCCGCCGCCAATATCCGCGCGGACATTGTCGCCGTAGAATGCCGTCCAAGGCTTGGCAGTATCAGCCATTGCGTCCTCCCCTTTGTTCTTTGACCGGGGCGTGTACCTCATGCCCCGGCTTCGGGGAATGCTCCCCGTATTTTACGCAGCGGCACAAGGCCTAAAGCGCCTCTAAAGCCCTTCCAACGAAGAACAATACACCCCCGATGAGCGTACCCAGCACAGCGCCATTGATGCGAATAAACTGAAGGTCGGGGCCAATTTCTTGCTCAAAGCGTTGCGATAATGTCTGTGCGTCCCAGCCCGCGATCACGTCTGTGACGTAGCCGCTGATCGGTTCGCGGAGTTCGACGACGGCGGTCTCAGCAGTGGTGGTGAGCTGCGCCTCAAAGCGCGCCAGCGTTTCTGGTTCGGACAAGAGCTTCTCGGCAAAGCGGCGCAGGGCCAGTGAAATCGCCTCCCCCGCTTCGGGCCCATCTGCCATGCCATCGGCAAGCCGCGTTCTTAGAAGCGCGAGCATGTCCTCAAGGGTCGCATCAAACGCCTCGGAGGCGACAAAGCCCGCCTTCCCTTCGTGCACTGCTCGCTGCAGCGCGCCGTTTTCGCTCACCGCCGCAAGGAAACCCGTCAACCCGCCTTCGAAGTCGCGCCGAAGGTCTGATTTAGGGTCCTGGAGGTCCTCGATCACGCCGAGCACGCCGTCCACCAACAGGTTCGACACCCCCTTGTCGACCTGCGAGGGAGCCCACCAGCGGGAGTTATCTTGAACGATTTCAAGCACCTTGCCACGGTTGCCATCGAGCGCGGCGCTCACCTGTTTCAGCGTATCGTTGAGAAACGGGCCATCGAGCCCTTTCTCGAGCATCGGCCCCATCGCCGTCACCAGCGCTGAGGTGAATTCATCGGAACCGACAGCAGACCGGATCTCCTGCCTGAGCCCCTTGGGCAGCGTCACCCCCTCCTTGGGCTGCATTGCTACAGTCAATGCTTGCGTCAGGGGCTTGGCGACGAGCGCTGCATTATCGGCATTCACCAACCACTCCGCCGCGCGCCGGGCGGGCGCCATCTCCGCCACGCGGGCAGAGATCGAGGCAGGGTCGAGAAAGTAGGAATTGAAGAACTGCCCCACGCTTTCGGCGGCCCGCTTCTGGTTGCGAGGCAAAAGAGCCGTGTGCGGGATCTTGAGGCCGAAGGGATGGCGGAAGAGAGCCTCCACCGCGAACCAGTCGGCCATGCCACCGATCATGCCGGCCTCGGCCATGTGGCGGATCAAGCGGACCCACATGGGTGGGTCATCGGGGATATGGGTGGCGAGGTAGACGCAGACGAGCGCCACCAGCACACCTTGCGCCCAGCGCCGCGTCTTGGCGAGCCGGGCAGCTTTTTCAGCGTCAAAGTCGTCAGGCAGGGACGTGCTCATCACGCGGGACCTCGGCATCCCAGACGTCGCCGTCGTGAATGAAAGCCTCGATCCGCTGGGCGGTCTCGTCAGGCTTGGAGAGAATGAAGAGGTGTCCGCAATCCATGATCACCATGCGCGCGTCCGGCAGACGCTTGCGAATGATGCGGCCATTCACAACCGGGATCAGGGGATCATCGCCGCCCATGAGCAGCAGTGTCGGAACCTCGATCTGCGGCAGCCAGAGCCAGCTCGTCCAACCCACGCCGCAGAGCAGCTGGTAGAAGTAGCCGCGCGCGTCTCCAGCTTTCAGCGAACCCGCGTGCATGTTCAGCAGCTCGCGGTTCATGCGCAGCTGGCCACCGTAGATATCGGGCCCGATCTTGGCCATGTGGTCGGGATCGAGGTAGCGCTTGGGCGTCGCCATCTTGCGGATGACGTTGATGTTGCCCGGTATCATCACCATCCCCGCGGAAGTGGCGCACAGCGTCAGCGAATTGCAGCGATCCTGATGGTCATAGACGAACTGCTGTGCCGCAGCCCCGCCCCAGCTGACACCGGCCACATCGACTTCCTGAATGCCCAATTCGTCAAGCAGGCGGCGCGTCATGCGGCTCAGCCACGAGAAGCGATACGGAATCAAAGGCGTGGGCGATCCGCCCACACCAGGGACGTCAAACGTCAGAATGCGCGTACGCTCAAAGTGACCGGCCACGGGCGCTACGGCATCGAGGCTCGCACCAATTCCGTTGAAGACGAGAAGCGTACGCTCCGCATCTTCGGGGCCATAGAGCGCATAGCGGATCTTTTGGCCCATGATGGTGACGTGATCGATGACCGTACCCATGGCTGGTTCCTTACACTTTGGCCTTGGCGTGCACGTAGGTGCCCGGCGCGTCTTCCATAGGCTCGTACTTCTTGGAGCCGAAAGATTTGGGCGCTTTGATCTGCGCGCCAGAACGCTCGTTCATCCAGTGCATCCAATGGGGCCACCAGCTGCCTTTGTTCTGCTGGGCGCCTTCGAGGAATTCCTCGGGGTTCGAGTGCTCGCCGTCGTTCGTCATGAACTTGGCGCGCGGGTTGCCCGGAGGGTTGATGAGCGACTGGATGTGACCGGCCTGAGACAGAATGAACTCGGACTTGCCGCCAAAGGCGTGGTGGCTGAGGTAGCAGCCATCCCAAGGCGTGATGTGGTCGGTCTCGCCGCCCACGATGAAGGTGTCACAGGTGACGTCCTTGAGGTTCAGGCGGTGGCCGTCGATTTCCCAGCCTTTTTCACCTTGCAGACCGCCACGGCTCAGAAGCTCAATGAGGTCGCCGTGCAGGGCGGCAGGCAGGTTCGTCGTGTCGGCATTCCAGTAGAGAATGTCGAAGGCGGGTGGATCGTTACCGATGAGGTAGTTGTTGACCCAATAGGCCCAGATCAGATCGTTCGGGCGCAGCCAGGCGAAGGTGCGCTCCAGGTCTTTGCCCTCAAGCACGCCTTTGCGGCCTGAGAACGCCCGCGCAAGCTCCAGCGTCTCAAGGTTCGCGAAGAGGCCCATGGTCGTGTTCTTGCCGCCCTCAACTTCGAGGATCGCCACGAGGCAGGTGAAGGTGTTCGCGCGCGCCTTGTCGCCACGTGCCGACCAAAGCGCCAAGAGCATCGCCGCCGTGATACCGCCCGAGCAGGCGCCGATCACGTTGAGCGACTTCGACTTGGAGATCTCGCACGCCACCTCGGATGCGCGATCAAGCGCTTCCACGTAGGAATTCAGGCCCCAATCGCTCTCTTTCGAGGTCGGGTTGCGCCAGCTGACGATAAAGACCTGGTGGCCCAGCGTCGTCAGGTACTCGATCACGGAACGGCCGGGCGCGAGGTCCCAGACGTAGAACTTGTTGATCTGCGGCGGCACGATGAAGATCGGCGTCTTGTAGACGGTCTCGGTCTTCGGGAGATACTGCAGCAGCTCCAGATGCTCTTCACGGTAGACGACTTTGCCTTCGCTCATCGCGAGGTTTTCGCCCACGGTGAACTTCGACTTGTCGACCATCGACGGCAGGCCGTTGTTGTTCTGCATGTCG
>JBCBFV010000017.1:0-18344 GCA_038527425.1 Pseudomonadota bacterium | reverse complement strand
CTGCAGTGCTCGCACTCTTTGATGCAGATGCGGTTCAACGCGACCACTTTCCGAAAGGCGGCGCGCCCAAGGGCGGCGCATCATCTACGCTCCATCACCTCGCGCTGACGGTGGACTACGACCGACAAGACGATCTTTGCGCATTCCTTGACGAAAAAGGTGTCGAATACTCCGTCCAAGAGTTCGGCTGGATCGGCTGGCGCGGTGTTTTTGTGACCGATCCCGAAGGCAATACGGTCGAGTTCGTCGCGGGCGGCCATCCACGCACTTGAGCCGCTGCCCGGCGCCGCCTAAAAGGCCCGCCAACGGGGGATCCTATGCAAGAACCAAACATCACCGACGAGGTCATCGCCGCCCACGGGTTCACGCCCGATGAGTATCAGGAAGTGCTGCGCATCCTGAACCGCGATCCGAACTTCACCGAGCTCGGCATTTTCTCGGCAATGTGGAACGAGCATTGCTCGTACAAGTCCTCCAAGAAGTGGCTGCGCACGCTGCCGACCGATGGCCCGCAGGTCATCTGCGGCCCCGGTGAGAACGCAGGGATCGTCGATATTGGCGATGGTCAGGCAGTGGTCTTCAAGATGGAGAGCCACAACCACCCCTCCTACATCGAACCCTATCAGGGCGCTGCAACCGGCGTGGGCGGCATTCTGCGCGACGTCTTCACCATGGGCGCACGCCCCATCGCGGCGATGAACTCGCTCTCGTTTGGTGAGCCCTCGCACCCGAAGACGCGCTCTCTCGTGTCCGGCGTGGTGGCCGGCGTCGGCGGCTACGGAAACTGCTTCGGCGTGCCGACCGTCGGCGGCGAAGTGCGCTTTGATGCGGCCTACAATGGCAACTGTCTTGTGAACGCCTTTGCAGCGGGCCTCGTGGAGACGGACGCGATCTTCTACTCGGCGGCGAGCGGCGTGGGCATGCCTGTCGTCTACCTCGGCGCAAAGACAGGTCGCGACGGCGTTGGCGGTGCCACCATGGCCTCTGCCGAATTCGACGACACGATTGAAGAAAAGCGCCCAACTGTTCAGGTCGGCGACCCCTTCACCGAAAAGCGCTTGATGGAAGCCACGCTCGAGCTCATGGCCACCGGCGCCGTGATCTCCATCCAGGATATGGGCGCGGCAGGCCTCACCTGTTCAGCTGTTGAGATGGGTGACAAAGGCGGCCTCGGCATCCGGCTCGACCTCGAAAAGGTGCCGCAGCGCGAAGAGAACATGACCGCCTATGAGATGATGCTCAGCGAGTCCCAGGAGCGCATGCTCATGGTTCTCAAGCCCGAGCTTGAGGCCGAGGCCCGCGCCGTGTTTGAGAAATGGGATCTGGACTTCGCCATCGTAGGTGAAACGATCGAGGAAGACCGCTTCCTGATCATGCACCACGGCGAGGTAAAGGCCGACCTTCCGCTGTCCAAGCTTTCCTCCACAGCGCCTGAATACGACCGGCCCTGGGAACCCACCCCTGCGCCAGAGGCGCTCGCCGATGTACCCAACATCGACCCGATCGACGGGCTGAAGGCACTTCTCACATCGCCCAACTACGGGGCCAAGAACTGGGTCTACGAGCAATATGACAGCCAGGTCATGGCCGACACGCTGCTCCCCCCCGGCGCTGGCGCTGGTATCGTGCGCGTTCACGGTACGCAAAAGGCGTTGGCATTCACGTCAGACGTGACGCCTCGCTACGTTGTGGCGAACCCGGTAGAAGGCGGCAAGCAGGCCGTAGCCGAAGCCTATCGCAACCTGACCGCCAAGGGCGCCAAACCGCTGGCAACGACAGACAACCTGAACTTCGGCAACCCGGAGAAGCCCGCCATCATGGGCCAGTTCGTGGGCGCCATTCAGGGCATCGGCGAGGCCGTGGCCGCGCTCGATATGCCCATCGTTTCTGGCAACGTCTCGCTCTACAACGAGACAGACGGCGCCGCGATCCTTCCCACGCCCACCATCGGCGCAGTTGGCTTAATCGACGACATTGAGCACATGATCGCGGGCCAGGCGCGCGAGGGCCATGTGGCGCTCGTCCTGGGCGAAACCTCGGGTCACCTTGGGCGCTCAGCGCTCTTGGCAGAGGTCTACAACCGCATCGAAGGTGATGCGCCTCCGGTCGATCTGGCCACTGAGAAAGCCCACGGCGAATTCATCAGCGCCAACCGCGACATGATCAACGCCTGCACCGATCTCGGCGACGGCGGGCTCGCGCTCGCGGCCTTCGAGATGGCGCGCGAGGGCGATGTTGGCGTGACGCTCGATGCAGGTGACACCCCCACCCTCTTTGGCGAGGATCAGGGCCGTTATCTGATCGCCTGCTCCTTCGACAAAGCGGAGGCCTTGATGATTGCCGCAGGCCAAGCAGGGCTGACGATCACAACCGTTGGTCGCTTCACTGGCTCAGATATGAAGCTGGGCCGCGAAAAGGCGCCCATGGCGGACCTCTGCGCGATCTTTGAGAGCAGCTTCGCCGAAGCGATCTTCTAGGCTTCAGGGGAACAAGCGATATGGCGGGCAAACTTCTAGACTTAGAGACTTGGCCCGGCGCGCCGCACTTCCGACTGTTCTCAGGCTTTGAGCGCCCACAGTACAACGTCACATCCCGCGTGAATGTCACCGCGCTCATGACGGCGAAGGACACTCATGGTCTTTCGCCGTTCCGCACGATCATCTGGGCCATCGGCAAAGGCCTCGATGCCGTGCCCGAGCTCCGCATGCGCTTCACCCGCGACGCCGGGGGCGAGCCCATAGTGACGCTGCACGACCATGCCGTGATGTCTGCCACCATCGATCGCCCGGACGGCAGCTTCGGATTTTCCTATTTTGAGTGGCAAGATGATCGCTCGGTTTTCGATCAAAAGGCTGCCGCCCACATCGCTGAGGTCCGCGCCGACGATGGCTTTCACCCAGACGCGGCCGAGCACCAGTGCCTAGCCTATCTGTCGTGCCTGCCCTGGCTCGACTACACGTCCATCGACAATGTGATCCCGCATCGCGACGATTGTACGCCCCGCGTGAGCTGGGGTCGCATCGTTGAGCGCGTGGGCGGTGGACACGAGATGGCGATGACACTCGAAGCTCACCATGCATTCGTTCACGGTCGCCAGGTTGGCGCCTTTTTCGAAGCCGTTGGTGACGCGTTGAACTCGGTGGATTGACGGTCCCTTGCGGTGCCCGTGCGCGCGCTCTACCTTACCCTCAGACACCGCAAACGGAGCTGTCCATGACCCCCGCAGATATTGAGGCCCTGATCCGCGAAGACTTTCCGGACGCCGACATCCGCGTTGAAGGTGACGACGGCGCCCATTTTGCGGCGACCGTGATCGACGAAAGCTTCCGCGGCAAAAACCGCGTGCAACAGCAACGCATGGTCTATGCCTCCCTCAAAGGTGCCATGGACGGCCCGAACGGGGCGCTGCATGCGCTCGCGCTCACAACCCGGGCGCCCGAATGAGCTCACTCACCTTCATCACACTGGTCAGTTGCGCGATCATCGGCCTTCTCGTCTGGAAGGCGATCTCCGTGGTACGCAACGAACGGGGCACGACCGAACGTGGCACCGCGCCAGGTGAAGGACACACCACCATCCACGCCGAATACAGCTCCGGTTTCTCGGGCAATTCGACGAGTTATGACATTCCGAAGGACCCTCAGGCCTATGCCCGCAGGTTTGTTCCTCTCAACGTGAAAGAAGACCCAAAATGACCGACCTCACGACTGCAGAAGACGCGATCAAAGCCGCCATCTCGTCCAACGATGTGGTGCTTTTCATGAAAGGCACGAAAGCCATGCCCCAGTGCGGGTTCTCCTCGCGTGTGGCTGGCGTCCTGAACTACATGGGCGTCGAATATCTCGACGTGAACGTGCTCGCAGACGACACGATCCGCCAAGGCATCAAGGATTTCTCCGATTGGCCGACCATTCCCCAGCTTTACGTGAAGGGCGAATTTGTGGGCGGTTGCGACATCATCACCGACATGACGCTCTCGGGCGAGCTCGACACGCTCTTTGATGAGACCGCTGTGGGCTACAACAAAGAAGCCGCCGACAAGATCCGCGAAGCCAACGCCTAAATCTGATTGAAGGCTGGGATCGCACGCCGAAGGCCGCGATCCCGGGTGAGCGAAGGCTCCAAAGGGGCCCGAGCGAAGTCGTTCCCCCTGAAAGCCGGTTCAGCCCGCTTTTTCTTCGATCTCGCCCGCGAGCGCTTCTGCACGTGCCGCGAGCTCTGCCATCGTGTCTTTCACGTCCTGCGGCACCACGGCCACTTCTACACGCTCGGGCTCTGGCATCGGGCGATCCTGCAACTCCGAGATCAGCGCGTCGCGGCGCGAAAGCTTGTCTTCCGCTTCGCGCAGGCGATCCTCCACGGACGCGGTACGGTCCGCGAGCATCAGCCCCGCCATCAAAAGCATCTGCGCCTCTGGAATACGGCCCGTCTGGCTCACCAGCGACTGTGCTTCCTTGTCGAGCATGGCAGCTGCGGCCTGAAGGAAATGTTCCTCGCCAGCCTGGCACGCCACATCAAAGCTCTTTCCACCGATGGAGATCGAGATCTCAGGCATTGGCCACCTCCTCTTCCACAAGCGGGGCAAGCGCGGACATGATGTCGGCGATCTCTGCCGCGTCGGCCTTGCGCTCAGCACGCATGGCTTCAAGCTCAGCCATCATGGCTCGGTTGATAAGATGAGCATCTACCGCCCCGTCTTGGGCAGCAGCCTCGATCTCTCCCATGATCTTGCGCATCTCCTCAGATGTGCGCCGCACTTTCTCGGTAGCCTGCTCTGCGGCGTCCGCGCGTTGAAGCGCCGCTGCGAGCTGGGCTTCGAGATCGCTCGTCGTTTCCTCGTGCCGTGTCTTGATCTGGCGGACGCGCTGATTGAGCTGCGCATTTGCAGTCCGTTCGTCCTCAAGCTCGGCGCGGAGCTTTTCAACTTCGCCCGCCTCGGGCGCGGGCGCTGCGGCGGGCTCGATATCGAGCATCTCCTGCGTCGCCTCAGCCGCCTCGGTCACGTCGGGCCACTTGGCCATCCCGGCTGCGATACGACCCAGCGCTGCCTGCAGCCGCGCCTCGTATTCTGCGATGTCGTCGGAAGTCTCTGCCATTGTGCCCTCCCCATGGGCGACGCGCGGCCGTTATGCCTTGCGCGCGAATCATTCTGCTCACCTTCCAGCCTAGGCGATGCGCCCATTGGCGCGCAAATGCCCTTCGCTTTCGTATGAAGGTGTTAGCCCCGTGCCTTGAACTTCCCCCTCACCTTGTTAGACCGCGCAGGAACAAAGCTTAACAAGCGCCAACGAAATCGACTTCGGAGACCCCCATGGACCTGACCGCGCTCGCCGCCAAGAATCCTGATCATTGGCGCCAAGCCAGTGCCATCCGCGCACTGACCCTCGATGCGGTTGCCGCCGCCAACTCCGGCCACTCCGGCATGGCCATGGGCATGGCAGATGTCGCCACCGTCCTCTTCAAGAACCACATGAACTTCGATCCCGCTGCGCCGAACTGGCCGGACCGGGATCGCTTCATCCTGTCGGCTGGCCACGGCTCAATGCTGATCTACGCCCTCCTCCACCTGACTGGCTACGAGGATATGACCCTCGATCAGATCAAGAACTTCCGCCAGTGGGGCGCGATCACGGCAGGCCACCCGGAATTCGGCCACGCCACGGGCGTTGAGACGACGACCGGCCCGCTCGGCCAGGGCATCGCAAACTCCGTCGGCTTCGCGATGGCCGAAGAGATGCTGCGCGCCAAATGGGGCGCCAAGGTTCAGGATCACTTCACCTATGTCATCGCAGGTGACGGCTGCCTGATGGAAGGCGTAAGCCAGGAAGCGATCGCACTTGCGGGCCGCCAAAAGCTCTCGCACCTGATCGTCTTCTGGGACAACAACAACATCACCATCGACGGCACCGTCGACATGGCGGATGCCACGAGCCAGCCTGAGCGGTTCCTCGCCTCCGGTTGGCACGTGCAAGAAATTGACGGGCACGATCCCGAGGCGATCGAGGCAGCCATCGTAGCCGCAAAAGCCTCCGACAAGCCCTCCATGATCGCGTGCAAGACGCATATCGCGCTTGGCCACGCCGCGCAGGACACCTCCAAAGGTCACGGCGCCCTGACCGATGCCGGACAACTCGCCGATGCCAAGAAAGCCTACGGGTGGGAGCACGGTGACTTCGTGATCCCCGCAGACATCAAAGCTGAGTGGGAAGGTTTCGCAGAGCGCGGCAAGCAGGCGCATGCCGATTGGGCACAGCGCTTCCTGAAGCTGTCGAACGCCAAACAGGCTGAGTTCAATCGCACCTTCGCAGGTGAGGCTCCGAAGAAGCTCTCGGCCACGATCAAAGCCCTGAAAAAGCAGGTGTCTGAAGAGCAGCCCAAGGTCGCAACGCGCAAAAGCTCCGAGATGGTGCTGGCCGCTGTGAACCCGGTGATGACGGAAACCGTGGGCGGCTCTGCCGACCTCACCGGGTCCAACAACACCAAGACGGCTGATCTCGGCATTTTCGACATCGACAACCGCACCGGCCGCTACATTCACTACGGTATTCGCGAGCACGGCATGGCATCCGCCATGAACGGCATCCAGCTCCACGGCGGCCTGCGCCCCTACGGCGGCACCTTCATGGTATTCACCGACTATGCCCGCCCGGCTATGCGCCTGTCCGCGCTCATGGGGCTGCCTGTCACCTACGTCTACACGCACGACAGCATCGGTGTGGGCGAAGACGGCCCCACCCACCAGCCGGTCGAGCATTATGCAATCCACCGCGCGACGCCGAACACCAAGCTCTTCCGTCCGTGCGACACCATCGAGACAGCAGAAGCATGGGAAATCGCGCTCAGCGACAACTCCGGGCCCTCTGTGCTCGCGCTGACGCGCCAAGGCCTGCCGACGCTGCGGACGGACCACAAGAATGCCAACCTCGTCTCCAAGGGCGCCTATGTCCTCGCAGACGCAGACGGCAAGCGTCAGGTCATCCTGATGGCCACCGGCTCTGAGGTCAGCGTTGCTATGGAAGCGCGTGAGATGCTGCAGGCCCAAGGCATCGGCACCCGCGTCGTCTCGATGCCCTGCTGGGAGCTCTTCGAGGCCCAAGACGAAGCCTACCGCCGCCGCGTTCTGCCCGGTGGTCCGGTACGCGTGGCCATCGAAGCGGGTGTCCGCATGGGCTGGGACGCATGGCTCTTTGGCGAGCGCGGCAAGCGCGACAAGGGCGCCTTCGTCGGCATGGACGGCTTCGGCGCGTCCGCACCGGCAGGCACCCTCTTCAAGGAGTTCGGCATCACGGCCGAGGCCACGGTCGAAGCGGCAAAGAACCTCCTCGGCTAATCAGACTATTGCCCGAGATCGTCGGCGGCCTGCGCAAGACGATCTCGGAGCAACGTGCGCCCCTATAAGGCCCTCTTAACGCCCTCCCGGCAGCTTGCATCCCCGCGCGGGGCGCAAGCATGAGGGCGTTTTTATGGCCATTCCAAAATTCAATTTTTCCGTAAAGCAGGGCAACACTGGGACCATTGAGAACCCGGCCGGTCTTGTGATGACAATCAAAGATGAAGCGGGCGCGAACCGTGATCTCACCGGGGCGGAGCTCATCTTCTTTGCCCAATGGGACAACGCGATCCAGCTGCGCTATAGCAGCGCCGCCGCGGAGGTCCTCGTTGAGCCGCTTGAGGGCAAGGTGACCGTTCCCTTCGGCAGCGGTGTTTTCAGGAACGTCTCGTCGCGCAAAAACGTGCGTTACGAGCTTGAGCTTCGCCAAAATGGCGAGCAACGCACGGTACTGGAAGGCAGCATCGCGGTGATCGCGGGGTTCAACGATGACTGAACCCACCGTTGAAATCGTCGGCGAACAGACGATCGAGGTCGTCGGCCGCGAAGATCAGATCATTGTCGAATTCGCCCGCGGCGAGATAGGGCCGATCGGCCCTGCTGGCGAGCAGGGTCCGCCGGGGCACTCGGGTCCCCAAGGCCCCGCTGGCGATCCTGGTCCTGCCGGTCCTGCCGGTCCTGCTGGGCCCGCCGGCCCCCAGGGTCCGGAAGGACCAGCTGGACCGATTGGCCCGCAGGGTCCCGAAGGTCCCGCGGGATCAGGTGGTGCAGCGGATTGGGTGACGATCACCGGCAAACCGACTCTCTATTCCGAATTCGCCATCTGGGCGGAGGAAAACGCTGACCTCGGCAACGGGGCGTACGAATGGGCCTTTGGCAACGGGGCCAACACGAGCAATGACTCAGGCGTCACCCTGCCCTTCGCCTGCGAAATGATTGCCATGAGCCTCACGACTGCAGGTGCGGCAAGCTGCGAAGTGGAAGCGCGCCGCAACACGGCCTCCGCTGGCGTCAGTGTGACCACCACGAACAGCCGTACCGGCTATACGACGTTCGAAGGCACACCTATCGCGTTCGCTGCCGGCGACCGCATCAACTTTCGGACGATCACGGGCTCTTCTGCCTCAAACGGGGGCGTTGTCTCCGCGTGGTTCCGTCGCGAAATCGGCTAAGTGCTTGAGTTGGGCGGCCCTCTGCCGCCCGACTTTAGTTAGAAGACGCCGTTTTCGACGGCGCAACAATCCCAGCCAACAGAGATCACAGTATACGGCTGTATGGAGCTGTTAGCGCAATCAACTCATGTTTCCGCTAACATACTGAAATTAAACACACATTATCCTTTCCCGAATACCACCTCACCGTTAAGACCCTCTACGAGGGCATCGCAGTGAGAAAGGTTACGGCATGACCGTTACGGTAGGGATCAACGGATTTGGACGCATCGGCCGCTGTACGCTGGCGCATATCCACGAAGCCGCGCGCAACGACATCCAGGTCGTGAAGATGAACGCGACAGGGCCTATCGAGACCAATGCTCACCTCCTGCGCTACGACAGCGTGCACGGCCGCTTCAACGGCGACGTGACAGTCAAAGACAACGCCATCGATCTCGGGCGCGGCCCGATCGAAGTGATGTCCACCTACAACCCGGAAGAGCTTGACTGGGAAGGCTGCGACGTCGTCCTCGAATGCACCGGGAAGTTCAACGACGGCCACAAATCCAGCGTCCATCTGGAGCGCGGCGCCGGCAAAGTGCTGATCTCTGCCCCCGCCAAGAACGTGGACCGCACCGTGGTCTACGGCGTCAATCACCGCGAGCTGCTTGAGAGCGAGCGCATGATCTCCAACGGATCCTGCACGACGAACTGCCTCGCACCGCTAGCAAAGGTCCTGCACGAGGCCATCGGCATCGAGCGCGGGATCATGACGACGATCCACAGCTACACCGGCGATCAGCCCACGCTCGACCGTCGCCACAGCGACCTTTACCGCGCACGCGCCGCGGCCATGGCGATGATCCCGACTTCCACGGGTGCTGCCAAAGCCCTCAAAGAAGTGCTGCCGGAGCTTGAAGGCCGCCTCGACGGCACCGCCCTTCGCGTACCGACACCGAACGTTTCCGCCGTGGACCTCACTTTCGAGGCAGGCAAAGACGTCTCGGTCGAGGATGTGAACGCCATCGTGGCAGAAGCTGCTGCGGGCCACATGGGCGCCGTGCTGAGCTATGACGAGGAACCGAAGGTCTCCATCGATTTCAACCACACGCCGCACTCCTCGATCTTCGCGCCAGACCAGACCAAGGTCGTGGGCGGCCGCACGGTGCGCGTGCTGGCATGGTACGACAATGAATGGGGCTTCTCCTGCCGTATGGCAGATGTGGCCGCGCTTATGGGGCGCCTCAACTAAGCCTAAGCTGGCCAATGCGCGCCCCCTCAGGTTAGAGGTGGCGCCATGACGAACCGTCTCGCCATCATTCTAGGGGCCCTTATTGTCCTGAGCCTCATTGCTGACCGCATCTTCAACGATGGGGCGGCGACTGTGTTCCTTGTGAAGCAGCTTCTCGAGCTCATCGAGTGGATCGCCTTCTGGCGCTAAACCGCCTTCTCCCGACAACCGGTTGACGCCCCTCCGGAACCCTGAGATAGCAGTTAAGTTAGCGCAAACATCGCGCAGGGCTGCAAGGAACGGAGGCGACCATGGCCGTCAAGGTAGCAATCAACGGATTTGGACGGATAGGACGTAATGTGCTGCGGGCGATCATTGAGTCGGGCCGCACGGATATCGAGGTTGTGGCGATCAACGATCTCGGCCCCGTCGAGACAAACGCACATCTTCTGAGGTTCGACTCGGTGCACGGCCGCTTCCCGGCCACGGTGACGACGACCGAGAGCACGATCGACGTAGGCCGCGGAGCGATGGACGTGACTGCCATCCGCAATCCCGCCGACCTCCCCTGGGGTCACGTGGACATCGTTCTCGAATGCACTGGCATCTTCACCTCGAAAGAGGCCTGCCAGGCGCATCTCGACAACGGCTCCTCCCGTGTGCTGATCTCTGCCCCCGGCAAAGACGCAGACAAAACGATCGTCTTCGGCGTCAACGACGGCTCGCTCACTGCAGACGATATTGTGGTGTCGAACGCGTCCTGCACGACGAACTGCCTGGCTCCGGTGGCCAAGGTGCTCAACGACGAAATCGGCATCGTAAAGGGCTTCATGACGACCGTGCACAGCTACACGGGCGACCAGCCGACACTCGACACAATGCACAAGGACCTCTACCGCGCGCGCGCAGCAGCGATGTCGATGATCCCCACCTCCACAGGCGCCGCCAAAGCCGTGGGCCTCGTGATGCCAGAGCTTCAGGGCAAGCTCGACGGCGTGGCGATCCGCGTCCCGACGCCCAACGTCTCCGTCGTGGACCTCACGTTCGAGGCCGCACGCGAGACAAGCGTTGAAGAGATCAACGCAGCCATGGCGAAGGCCGCGGCCGAAGGCCCCCTCAAGGGCATCCTGGCCGTGACTGACGACAAGCTCGTGAGCATGGACTTCAACCACGATCCGCATTCGTCGATCTTCGCCACTGATCAGACCAAGGTCATGGAAGGCACCATGTGCCGCATCCTGACGTGGTACGACAACGAATGGGGCTTCTCGAACCGCATGGGCGACACGGCTGTCGCCATGGGCAAGCTGATCTAATCAGCACCCTAAAAGGTATGCACAAGGGGCAGCTTCGGCTGCCCCTTTTTCGTTGCACGCCCAGAAATCGCCCGCTTTTTCAGCAGTTTAGAAACATCCGAGCTTTGCATTTTTTGCAAACCCGCTCTTCCAAAATGGTGCTTTTGCTGCGCTGCAGCGCGACTACGTTAGCGATATCGAAACGCGAACAACGGAGGCGAGCTGATGACCCTTTTCGCACAACTTAAAACGAGCATCGAAAAACACCGCGCATACACCCGCACGGTCCATGCGATCCGCTCCATGCCCCTCGACACGGCGCTGGACCTCGACATCTACCAAGGCGACGCCGAAAAAATCGCAACACGCGCAGTCTACGGCTACTGAAGCCGCTCTTTCAGGGCTGTTTCCACGGCGGCGGGGACGAATTTCGAGACGTCACCGCCAAGCCGTGCGATCTCTTTGACAAGCTTAGAGGCGATGGCCTGGTGCTCCGCCTCGGCCATGAGGAAGACGGTTTCGACATTGTCGTTCATCTTCCGGTTCATACCGACCATCTGGAATTCATACTCGAAATCCGCCACGGCGCGCAGGCCGCGAACGATGACCTGAGCGCCGACATCTTCGGCGCAGTCGATAAGCAGGTTCTCGAAAGGATGGGCCACAAACTCGCACCCGGTGGCAGCTGTCAGCGGCGCGAACTCGGCCTCAACCATCGCCACACGTTCTTCGAGCGAGAATAGCGGACCCTTGTCACGATTGATGGCCACGCCAACAACGAGGCGATCAACCAGAGCCGACGCACGGCGCATGATATCGAGATGACCCAAAGTGATCGGATCGAAGGTTCCCGGATAGAGACCGATACGCATGGCAAGCTCCTTTCGCTGGCTGCCTGATACTCACCTCAAAAACCTGAGCCTCGTCAACTCTCTAGAGCTAGATTTCAATTACGTCGCAGCGTCCTGAAGCGCGGCGCGCAGGCCTTGCATCAGCCGTGTCGCAAATCGCTGCATCCGGGGGGAGCGTCGATCGTCGGCATGACGCACCAAATAGAAGCTGCGCGTGAGGGCAATCTCGTCTGCTAGTACGAGCTGCAACTGTGGGGCTGCAGGCAAAGCGAAGTCATGCACCATCCCCACCCCGCCCCCTTGGGACAAAAGCGCAACCTGCACCGCGATCGAGGTCGAGGCGAGGCTGACGCGGCTCAGCCCAAGCGGTGCAAGGTAGTCGAGCTCCTCATCAAAGATCATATCCGGGATGTAGCCTACGATGGGATGGGCCTGCAGATCCTCCAACCCGGCGATGGGTGCGGCCCGCGCGAGGTAGTCCCGCGACGCCGCCAGATGCAGCCCGTAGTCGGAGATCTTTTGGACCAGCAGACGCCCCCCCTTAGGCGGGCTCACCGTGATGGCCATATCCGCCTCGCGCCGCGAAAGGTTGGCCACGCGGGGCAGTGCGAGGATTTGGATATCAAGGCCCGGGTTCTCCCGCGCGATCTCCGCGCAGATCTTGGGCAGGAGGAAGTTCGCGCAACCGTCAGGAGCTCCGAGCCGGATGGCCCCAGTCAGCCCTTCGTCTTGACCCGTGAGGTCTTCGAGGCCTGCGCGCAGATCAGCCTCCATCGCCTCAGCTCGGGGGAGCAATCGTGCGCCCTCCTCCGTCAGCTCATAGCCCTGCGGTGACTTCGCAAAGAGCGCGCGATCAAGCGCGGCCTCCAGCGCCGTGATCCTGCGCCCCACCGTGGCGGGATCAAGTTTCAGCGCCCGCGCCGCCCCTGTGAGCCCGCCATGACGGGCCACGAAGAGGAAAACGCGCAAATCATCCCATCTCATCGGCTTCCCGCACCTACATTATTGCAAAACCTTTTTGATCCATTGCCACTTGGGCGCAAGGCTCTGCAAGCGTAGTTTCGCGCGCAAACGGATGGAGGAACCGATGCAAGAACTCTCGCACTATCTCGACGGCGCCCATGTGGCTGGCAGCTCTGGCCGCTTTGCGGATGTCATGAACCCCGCCACGGGCGAAGTTCAGGCGCAGGTCCCCCTGGCCAGCGCGGCTGAACTAAACAAGGCCGTTGAAATCGCCGCTGCCGCCCAGCCTGCTTGGGCCGCCACGAACCCGCAGCGCCGCGCGCGCGTGATGATGAAATTCGTTAGCCTCCTGCAGCGCGATATGGACAAGCTCGCAGAGGCGCTGTCCCGCGAGCACGGGAAAACACTTCCCGACGCCAAAGGCGACGTGCAGCGCGGCCTCGAAGTGGTGGAGTTCTGCATCGGCGCCCCGCACCTCCTGAAGGGCGAATATACAGACAGCGCAGGCCCCGGCATCGACATGTATTCGATGAAGCAGGCCTTGGGCGTCACCGCTGGCATTACCCCGTTCAACTTCCCGGCCATGATCCCCATGTGGATGTTCGCGCCCGCGATCGTCTGCGGCAACGCCTTCATCCTGAAGCCGTCTGAGCGTGACCCGTCGGTTCCGCTCATGCTCGCGGAGCTGATGGAGGAAGCCGGTCTCCCGAAAGGCATCCTGCAGGTCGTCAACGGCGACAAGGAGGCTGTGGACGCGATCCTCGAGCATCCGCTGATCCAGTCCGTGGGCTTCGTTGGCTCCACACCGATCGCTGAATACATCTACGCGCAGGGCTGTGCGCACGGGAAACGCGTGCAGTGTTTTGGCGGCGCCAAGAACCACATGATCATCATGCCAGACGCCGACATGGACCAGGCCGCAGACGCGCTGGTGGGTGCAGGCTATGGCGCGGCCGGCGAACGCTGCATGGCGATCTCCGTCGCGGTTCCTGTGACGGATGAGGCCGCAGATCGCCTGATCGAAAAGCTCGTCCCGCGCATCGAAGCGCTGAAAGTGGGCCCCTACACCTCTGGCGATGATGTGGACTACGGCCCCGTCGTCACCGCCGCGGCCAAGGCCAACATCGAACGCCTCGTGCAATCGGGCATCGACCAGGGTGCGAAACTCGTTGTCGACGGCCGCGATTTCCGCCTGCAGGGCTACGAGGACGGCTACTTCGTGGGTGCGCACCTCTTTGACCACGCGACGAAGGACATGGACATCTACAAGACCGAGATATTCGGCCCGGTCCTCACCACCGTGCGTGCGCAGACCTACGAGGAAGCCATCGGCCTTGCCATGGACCACGAATACGGCAACGGCACAGCGATCTTCACCCGCGACGGTGATACGGCGCGCGACTTCGCGAACCGTATCAACATCGGCATGGTGGGTGTGAACGTCCCGATCCCTGTGCCCCTCGCCTACCACACGTTCGGCGGCTGGAAGAAATCCATGTTCGGGGACCTGAACCAGCACGGCCCGGATTCGATCAAGTTCTACACCCGCACGAAAACCATCACCTCCCGCTGGCCCTCGGGCATCAAGGAAGGCGGCGAGTTCTCGATCCCTGTGATGGAATAAGCACATAAAAAAAGGCCCCCGCGAGATGCTGATCGCGGGGGCCTTTTCAGCCGATATTTGGGGTCGGCTTAAGCAGCAGTCTTGGTCTGCCGGCGGCGCATGGCTGCCAGGCCACCGATGCCTGCGATCAGCATCCAGCCAGCCGCGGGCAGCGGAACAGGTGCCGGAGTGTAGTCGAACGAGAGCCCGGTGATCTTGAACTCGTCGTTGCCGAGCGGTGCGCCTACACCAAACAGCGAGCCCGTGAAGCTCTGCGGTCCGGGATAGAGTGATGCGGTGTTGACGAAATCGGCGGTGTTGGTCGTGACCGTACCGGTGCCTGCCGGATCGACGCTCCAGATTAAGCCTTCGTTGTCCGGCTCGTAGGTTATGAAATCGAACTGGTCATTGCCGCCCACAAGGCTCAGCGTCACCGACAGGATTTCGACGACGTCGCTAAACGAGAAAATGACAATCTCGTCGCCGTTGCTGCCGTCAACCTGGTGATTGTCTCCGCTGCAGCCATCGCCGGAGTCCGTAACCGTGCCAGAACATACACCGAGGCCGCCGAAGTACTGGCCCACGCTGTAGCTTGGGCTCTGCAAGGCCCCGCTGAAAATGTTGTACTCCGATGCGGTGACGTCCAGCGTCAGGCCGCTGCCGCCAGCGTCGTTGAAGCTCAACGAGCTCTGCGGAAGCACAGCGGAGTTCACAGAGAAATCAATATCGAAAACGGCGGCAGACGCGCCGCTTGCGAACAGGGCCATCACGGCGCTGCTCAAAAGAACTTTTTTCATAGGTCACACCCTCTTGCGCCGCGTGGCGCGATTAACAGTATTTCGGGACAGCACTTTCCCTAGGGTCTGACCCTAACATAAGGCGGATTTTTGCCACATTCCTTACCAAAGCCCTAACGCGCCAAAAGCTCACACAAACGATTGGTTTTAAATCATAATTTTGGGCATCGACTGACTTACACTTTTTTTGACCTTCAAAATATGGCGTGCCGAGCCCCATTTTTGCCCTACGGACGGGCAACAAAACTTTTACCTTGTCAGAACTGTTTCCCGCCAAGCGACGAATCGGGCCCAAGCCATGAGGTACGCCCTCGCGGCCCAGCTACTCTTGCCAGACTGGACTCCGGGGCTCATAATTGAATGGTCGTTCAATTCCGTGGGAGGCCATCGTGACGACCGCTTTGACAGAAGAGCAATCCGCCATTTTCGATATGGCTCAGGCTGTGGCGAGTGACGCGATTGCGCCCAATGCACGGGACTGGGAAGCCCAAGGCAGCATCCCGAAGGAGCTTTGGGGAACCCTTGCTGAACTAGGCTTCGGTGGCCTCTACGTCCGCGAAGAAAGCGGCGGCTCGGGTCTGTCTCGCCACGACAGCACACTCGTCTTCGAGGCGCTCGCCATGGGCTGCCCTTCCGTCTCGGCCTTTCTGTCCATCCACAACATGTGCGCCTGGATGATCGATAGCTTCGGCGATGACGACATGCGCGCCGCGCGTTTGCCGGACGCGCTCACCATGGACGCCTTCTACAGCTATTGCCTGACCGAACCCGGCTCAGGCTCGGACGCCGCCGCCCTGAAAACCCGCGCCGAACGCACCAACGAGGGCTACACACTGACCGGCACCAAGGCCTTCATCTCGGGCGGCGGCTATTCGGACGCCTATATCGTCATGTCGCGCACCGGGGACGCCGGACCAAAAGGCATCTCTTCGATCATCGTGGATGACGGCGCCGCGGGGCTCAGCTTCGGCGGACTCGAGGACAAGATGGGCTGGCGATCGCAGCCGACGCGGCAGGTCCAGCTCGACGAATGCAAAGTGCCTGCGAGCAACCTTCTGGGTGAAGAAGGCAAAGGGTTCACCTACGCCATGAAAGGCCTCGACGGCGGGCGTCTGAACATCGCGGCATGCTCTCTCGGCGGCGCGCAGGCCGCTCTCAACGCCACGCTCGACTACATGAAGGAACGCGCAGCTTTCGGAAAAAAACTCACTGATTTTCAAGCCTTGCAGTTCCGCTTGGCCGAAATGGAGATCGAACTCTCCGCCGCGCGGACCTTCCTGCGCTCTGCAGCTAATGCACTCGACAGCGGCGCGCCTGACGCCACCAAGCAATGCGCAATGGCCAAGAAATTCGTGACAGAAGTGGGCTCCCGCGTGGCCGATCAGTGCCTGCAACTTCATGGCGGCTACGGCTACCTCGCCGACTATGGGATCGAAAAGATCGTACGCGACCTGCGGGTCCATCAGATCCTTGAAGGCACCAACGAGATCATGCGCCTAATCACCGCGCGCGAGATGCTTCGGTGATAAGCAGGCTGTTGCTAATCGGCGCCTGAAATGGTGAGCAGTTACAGACAGCAATGAAGAATGGCTGAGGCGTCGACTTGAACAACTCTGAAGATCTCCACATCCGCGTCGAAGGTCGCGCGGGCTGTATTACGCTTCAACGTCCGACAGCGCTTAACGCGCTGTCCCACGCTATGTGCCTCGAGATCGAAGCCACCATTACTGCGTGGGCCTCGGACGATGCCGTGAACCACGTCATAATCGACGCTGTGGGCGACCGCGCCTTCTGCGCCGGTGGCGACATTCAGGAGATGTATGACACAGGAACCGCCGGTGATTTCGACTACGGTCGTCGGTTCTGGCAGGACGAATACCGTTTGAACGCCAAGCTGAAGCTCTACCCCAAACCTATCGTGACGTTCCTACAGGGCTTCACCATGGGCGGCGGCGTGGGGCTTGGGTGCCACGCCTCGCACCGGATTGTGGGCGAAAGCTCCCAGATCGCCATGCCGGAGGTCTCCATCGGTCTTGTGCCTGATGTGGGCGGATCACTCATGCTCGCCCATGCGCCGGGCAACACGGGCGATTATCTCGCGACGACCGCGGCGCGCATGGGCCCGGGCGACGCGATCTACGCGGGCTTTGCAGACCATTTCGTGCCCGAGGCAGAGTGGCCGGCGCTGAAAGAAGCACTGAAGCAAGAGCTCAATATCCCCGAACATGCGGCCCCACCTGCCTCGCTCGCGGACCTTCAGGACGAATTCAAACACCACTTCTACGGCAACACGCCCGGCGACATCCTCCGCTCCCTGGAGGGAAGTGAGGGCGATTTCGCGGAAGCCACGGCCAAGAAGCTGCGCCGCCACTCCCCGCTCGCCATGGCATGCGGGCTAGAAACGCTTCGGCGCCTGCGCTCCACGGATGACATCACCCGGGCGCTTGAGCTTGAATACCGCTTCACCTTCCGCGCGATGGAACACGGCGACTTCATCGAGGGCATCCGCGCGCAGATCATAGACAAAGACCGCCAGCCCAAATGGCGCCACGATATTGCAGCGTTGCCAGCCGCCGATGTGAGCCGCATGCTTCGCCCACTTGGCCCTGACACGCTCAACTTGGAGGACCCGGAATGAAGATCGGATTTATCGGCCTCGGCAACATGGGCGCGCCCATGGCCGCCAACCTCGCCGCCGCAGGACATGAGGTGTCCGGCTTTGACACCGTCGCCGCTCCCGAGGGGCTGAACCTCGCCAAGACGGCGCTTAAAGCCGTTGAAGGCGCAGAGGTCGTCATCACCATGTTGCCCAACGGCGCGATCCTGCGTGACGTGGCCGCTGAGATTTTGCCCGCCATGCGCACTGGCTCGATCCTGCTTGATTGCTCGACGGTGGATGTGGCCAGCACGCGGGCGGTGGCTGAAGTGGCTGCCAAGGAAGGCATCGCCACTCTGGATGCACCGGTGTCCGGCGGTATCGGTGGCGCTCAGGGCGGCACGCTGACCTTCATGGTGGGCGGCGACACGGAAGCCTTTGAAAAAGCAGGGCCTCTCTTCGACATCATGGGCCAAAAGGCTGTGCATTGCGGCGCAGCGGGCAACGGCCAAGCAGCCAAGATC
>JBCBFV010000016.1:0-18402 GCA_038527425.1 Pseudomonadota bacterium | reverse complement strand
ATCATGAGGGCGTAAAAAACTGAAATCACGTTACGGTTGCAGCGGGCCCCAGGCGGGGTCGGAGGCTGCGTTGGGCAGCTCGATCCGCTTGAGATTGCGGCCTGTGATGTCGACCGAATAGATCGACGGCGCCCCGTTCTCGCCCAGCGTCTCGCGGGTGAACATGATCACGCGGCCATTGGGCGACCACGTCGGACCTTCGTCGAGCGGGGAGGCTGACAAGAGACGCTCCTCTGATCCATCCACGCGCATCACGCCGATCGCGAAGCGACCCTTGGTTTGCTTGGTGAAGGCGATGAGGTCGCCGCGCGGCGACCAGACAGGCGTCGAATACCGTCCCTCACCGAAGGAGATACGGCGCGCCTCGCCCCCGTTTGCAGGCATTACGTAAAGCTGTTGCGTGCCGGAACGGTCGCTTTCAAAGACGATCTGGCGGCCGTCGGGGCTGTAGGACGGCGCGGTCTCGATCGAGGGCGCGTTCGTCAGGCGCTGGCGTGCACCAGAGGCCAGATCGATGGTGTAGAGGTCCGAATTACCGCCCTGCTCCAGCGAGTAGACCGCTGTGCGGCCGTTCGGGGCAAAGCGCGGTGCGAAGCCCATGGAACCATCGCCCGTATCAAGGCTGCGGCGGCCCACAGTGGCCACGTCGAGCATGAAAATCTGCGGGAAGCCCGTCTCGTAGGAGGTGTAGAGGATGCGGTCGCCGGTGGGCGAGAAACGTGGGTTCAGCACGATGGACGAGCTATCCGTCAGAAACTGCACATTTGCGCCGTCGTAATCCATCAGCGCCACCCGCTGGCGACGGTTTCCCTTGGGACCAGTCTCGGAAATGAAGACCACGCGGCTGTCGAAATAGGGCGCCTCGCCCGTGATGCGGGAATAGACCTGATCGGCCACCTTATGTGCCATGCGGCGCCAACCTGCTTCCGTGCCGACAAGCTGTTGGCCCTGCCCGAGCTCCGCGCCAGAGAAGACGTCGTAGATGCGGAACTTGACGGTGACTTGCCCGCCGGAAACCGCGACAGCACCGGTGATCATGGCCTGCGCATTGATCGCGCGCCAATCGGGGAACCGAACGGGGGCGGCAAAGGCTGCACGCTGCGCGATGAAGCTCGTCGCTGGGATCTCGCGGAAAAGGCCTGTGCCGGAGAGATCAGAGGCCACCACGCGGCTGACATCCTGCGCGAGCTGCCGCGCGGCGTCGTTTTCGGCCTCAAAAGCAGGGATCGCGAAGGTCAGCGGCTCGATCACACCCTCGGTGATCTCTAGTCGCAGCGGACCCTGCTGCGCGGTTGCCGTAACGCCCCATAGGGCTGCAAGTAGAACCACAATAAATCGCATTATCTGATCCTCATCTGCTCGGGATTGAAGGTCATTTCGATCTTCCTCCACTGGTCGTATTTTTCACGTGGCAAGTCAAAGCCGCGGGCGCCGCAGCGGATGATTGCGCGGCGCGCCGCCTCGTAGGCTTGCTGCGCGGCCTGTGCGCTCCCGCCTGATGACGACAACAAAGAGATGGAGCCGTTGTTGGGCGTGCCATCGGCATTCATGTCGACACCCACGACGACGATCGTCGAAAGCGCCTCGGTCGAGAGCGAGCCCACGTTCCAGCATTGGGAGACCGCTACGCGCAGGGCGTCCCTCTCACCAGATGTCAGCGGCGGCCCTGTGGGCTGCGCGGGCGCGGGGTCTTCAGCCGCCAGCGCTTCGGCAAGTGCGTTCGCAACATCATCTTCCTCAGACGCTGCAGGCGCGGGATCCTCGGCCACCTCAGTCTCTTCTTGGGGCTGCGGACGCGTGGGGCGGGCCTGAGGCCGCAAGGAGGTCGCAACGGCGCCTGAGGGCGCTTCTTCCTCCGCCTCGGTCACCGTCTCAGTCGTGGCTTCCTCGGGCGAAGTCGCGTCTTGCTCCTCCACCTCGGTCACAACCTCGGCGTCCTCAAGCGGCTGCGCGGCTTCCTGCACTTCCTCGGCAACCTGGGCGTCTGGCTCGGGTGGGGCGACAGGTTCAGGCGCCACGCGCGGCGCGGGCCGCGGGTTCGGGCGCGTGGCCGTCACAGGGGCCACGATCGTCTCTGGCGCCACCGGGGACGGCGGGATGATGACCTCTTCGGTCACCTCCGGCACGGGGTCAGGTTCTGGCGGCGCAGGGACCGGATCGGGTGGTGGTGGCGGTGAGGGCGGCTCGGGCAAGGGCTCAGGCTCGGGCGCCGGGTCTGGCACCGTCACTTCCGGCGGCGTCGGCTCGGGCTCAGGTTCATCCGGTGGCGTGAGAGCTGCAGGCACCTCAGGGGTCACCGGCTCAGGCTCGGGCGCCATGAGCGCCATGAACTCGGCTTCTGAGATCACGGAGACCTGCTGGATATCTTCCGCGGGCAAAGGCTCGGACGCGAAGGTCGGTCCGAACAGCGCATAGCCAATCAGTGCGGCATGCGCGACCGAAGAGAGGTATCCGCCGAGGGACATGACGCCCTACCCGTCCTCACCCGCCGTAGCGGAGGATCCATCGAGCGTCGGCCCGCCTAGATCGGTCACAAGGCCGATATCGGCGAAACCACCGGCATTGAGCGCGCCCATGATCTGCACGACGCGCTCATATGGGATGGAACCGTCGGCCCTCAGGAAGACTTTGTTGTCTGCCCGCTCCTGCGCGATGCCGCGTAGACGGGTCAGAAGCTCGCCCTCAGGCACTTCCGTGGTCTGGATGATGATGCGCCCATCTTCGGTGATCGTCACCGTGAGCGGCTCTTCGGTATCAGCACTCAGCGCGCCTGCCGCCGTGCGGGGTAGCTCCACCGGCACGCCAACGGTCAAAAGCGGCGCGGCCACCATGAAGATGATCAAAAGCACCATCATGACGTCCACGAAGGGCGTCACGTTGATTTCAGCCATGGGGCGCGAGCGTGTCCGCCGCCGGCGTCGGCCGCCGCCCCCGCTGTCGTTCTGCTGAACCGAGGCGCCCATGTCAGCTGTCCAGCTGGCGGCTGAGAATGGTTGCGAATTCGTCGGCGAAAGCCTCGTAGCCCGCCACGATGCGGTCACTGTCGGCGCTGAACTTATTGTAGAAGATCACCGCCGGGATGGCAGCCAAAAGGCCGAGACCCGTGGCAAGAAGTGCCTCCGCAATGCCAGGTGCAACAACGGCCAGGGACGTATTTTGCTGTTCAGCGATCTCGATGAAGGCATTCATGATGCCCCAAACTGTGCCGAAGAGGCCAACAAAGGGCGCCGTCGAGCCTACTGTGGCCAGGATCGGCAAACCCTTTTGAAGCGTATCTGCCTCCTTTGCGATGGCCACATCCATAGATCGGTCGATCCGCGCCTGCGCACCCGCAATAAGACCGCCGTCTTGCTTGTGAGACCTGCGCCATTCCATCATGCCCGCCGAGAAGATCACCTCGGAGGCATTCGACGGTGCCATGTTGAGACTGTCAAAAAGCTCGTCCAGCGGCTCGCCGGACCAGAACGACTGATCAAAACGCGCAGCTTTGCGCCGCGCCGCGCGATACTGGATCGTTTTGTTGATGATAATGGCCCATGCCCAGCCCGATGCGATGATGAGCATGATCATGACGATCTTCACGGTGATCGTCGCACGGGCAAAGAGCCCCCACATGGAGAAATCAGCTGCTGCTTCCATACCTGCCTCTTATCCCGGGGCTGTTTCAGCCCTCATTTACAGGCAGACTACCTCAAACGAGCGGGGAAAGCTACGCCAACTCGCCCCGTTACACGTCGAGTTGTGCGCGAAGTTCCGCTGGCAGGCGCGTGGGGCGGCCCTGGGCGGTCATGGCGACGACAGTCACCAACGCTTCAAAGAGCTTGTCGCTGCCTCTGAGCACGCATTGGCGCAGCACCCAGCGGGCCGTCGACTGGCTTTCCGTCTCGGTCGTCACAGTGAGTTGATCACCAAGCGTCGCCGGTGCCAGGAAATCGCTCTCGATCCGGCGCACCACAAAGATGACGCCCTCTGCTTTCAGCTTCAGCTGATCCACGCCGAGTTCCGCAACCCAAGTCGATCGCGCTCGCTCAATGAACTTGAGGTAATTGGCGTGATAGACGATGCCGCCCATGTCGGTGTCTTCGTAAAAGACAGTGACGGGGAATGCGTGCGTCATCCTTTCGCCTTTCCCGGGCAGGTGTGCGCACCAAACGTCACTGTTTTCCCACCCCAAGGCGCGCGGCGAGGCGAAGGCTATGGCTAGCATCCTGCGCAGCGACCGGCATGACAGGGTCATAGGCGGCACGGATGAGATCAGCGATGTCCGGGCGCAAGATCACCTTGTCTTCGATCTGCGCGAGGGGTGAGAGATCCATGAACGCCGTATCCGACCATAACAGGATCGTCTGAACCGCCTGAGACAGCGAAAGCGTATCCGCGGAAACCGCCGACATATGTTCGTCCATTCGAATAAAGACGAACGCCGCCTTGATCGCGCCCTCCTCGTCAAAACGGAAAATGCGGTACTGGTTTGCATCAGCGGCTTTGAGCTTCGTGAGCAAGGGCTCGAGATCTGGCACGAGCGCGCCGAGATGTGGAACTTCGGAAAGCTCGTCCCACTCCCGCACGAAGAACACCATCAAGTTGACGCCGAGTTCGGGATCAACCTCGGCCATCTTGTGGCCCGCAAGCACGACAACAGCCTCGAACGCGGCTTTCACGACATCGAGCGTCTCCTGCTCCACGCCAAAGACAACCGGTGCGATGGGTCTCCCCCAACGCGCAAAAACGTAGGCGCCGTCGCCGCGCGTGAAGAAGGTTTCGACTGCTGCTACATCCATGCGTTCGAGTTACAGCCTCGCGTCCCAAGGGTGAAGACGGAAAACCACCGCTCCACGTTGGGGCCTGTACGTTCTTGAGCCTTCTCAACTAAGTACGAGGCGCAGAGAAAACGGGAACCGCCGCGCCCCTTCTTTGCGCTTTGTACTTCCCCCGGAGGGTCGCCGGAGGCAGGCCAAGCAGAACGAGAGCTGCGTCTATGGCGCAGGTGGCAGCCGTGCCAGGCGTCAGGAGAAAAGATCAGTCTGGGGCTTTGGCATCGGCAGACCGAGATGCGCCCAGGCCTTTTGGGCTAGCATGCGCCCCCGCGGGGTCCGCTGTAGGAGGCCCATTTGCAGAAGGTAGGGCTCAATTACTTCTTCAAGCGCATCTCGGCTCTCTGAAAGTGCGGCAGACATGGTTTCCACACCCACTGGGCCGCCCGCGTAGTTTTCCGCAATGAGCCGGAGGTACCGGCGATCTGCACTGTCCAGCCCAAGCGCATCAACACCTAGACGGGTGAGCGCGTTGTCAGCGACCGCCCGCGTGATGCGCCCGTCGCTCTCGACGACAGCGAAATCGACGACGCGGCGAAGAAGCCGGCCAGCGATCCGGGGCGTCCCGCGCGCACGTTTGGCGATCTCGCGCGCACCTTCGGCATCAGCTTCGACACCCAATAGGCGCGCGCCTCGTGTGACGATCTCATGAAGCTCATCAACGGTGTAAAACTCAAGCCTCGTCGGAATGCCAAAGCGATCCCTAAGCGGCGTGGTGAGCAGCCCGAGACGGGTCGTGGCCCCCACAAGCGTAAAAGGCTGCAATTCGATCCTCACGGTCCGCGCCGCCGGACCTTCGCCGATCACGAGATCGAGCTCGAAATCCTCGAGCGCCGGGTAGAGAACCTCTTCCACCACAGGATTGAGCCGGTGGATTTCGTCGATGAAGAGAACGTCGCGCGCCTCGAGGTTCGTCAGGATCGCAGCCAGATCGCCTGCCTTCGCCAGCACGGGCCCTGAGGTCATCCGGAAATTAACCCCAAGCTCGCGTGCCATGATCTGTGCGAGCGTCGTTTTGCCGAGGCCCGGGGGCCCGTGGAACAGCGCGTGGTCCATGGCCTCACCACGCCGACGTGCGCTTTCGATAAACACCGACAGGTTCGCGCGTGCGTCCTTCTGGCCGATGAAATCTGCGAGCTGCTGGGGCCTCAACGCGCGGTCGGCATCCTCGGGACGCTGCTCTGGGCTCAGATCATCAATATCGCGCGTCATGCCCTACCCTTTCGGCGCCAGGAGCTTGAGCGCCGCGCGAATGAGATCGGCTTCGCTCTCTGCGCCTTCGCCAGCTGCTTGGGCCACGGCGCCCGCGGCCTCACCGGGGCCGTAACCCAGGTTGCCCAATGCGGAAAGAGCAGCCGCTTGCGCGCCAGTATCCTTGGGCGGGGCAACTTTGGGCGCAGACGACGCAGCCGCCGTCTCGACAACCTCAACCACCTCATCGGCTGCAGGGCCAGCTGTGGCGCCCATAGCCATAACGGTAGGTGCCTTGTCCTTGAGCTCGTTGACCACCCGTTGCGCCGTCTTCGGGCCCACGCCCTTTGCAGTGGCAACAGCGCTCCAATCGCCGAGCGCGATGGCCCGGCCCACGCCTTCACCGCCCAGCGCACCCAAAATCGACATGGACGCCTTCGCCCCGATCCCTTGGACCGAGGTCAGCAGCCGGTGCCATTCCTTCTCGGTCAGCGTCAGAAAGCCGAAGAGCTGGAGATTATCTTCACGCACGAGCAGATCGGTGTAGAGCGCCACCGCCTCCCCAGCACCGGGAAGCGCCGCCAGCGTGCGTTCTGAGCAATAGACAAGATACCCCACCCCGCGCACGTCAATCAGCACGTGATCCTCAGCGCGGTATTCCACGCGGCCTGCGATCTTACCGATCATGCCGACGCTTTGAGCGCTGAGGTCAGACGACCCGCGCTCTGCAAATGATGTGCGTGGCAAATGGCAATGGCCAGGGCATCGGCCGCGTCCGGACCCGCCAGCCGCACACCCGGGAGCTGCATGCCCACCATATGCGCCACCTGGCGTTTGTCGGCATGTCCCACCCCAACCACGGCCTTCTTTACCGCATTGGGCGCATACTCACCCACGTCGAGACCCGCGCGCGCCGCAACAAGCATGGCAACCCCGCGGGCCTGTCCGAGCTTGAGCGTGCCGGCGCCGTCTTTGTTCACGAAAGTCTGCTCGACAGCTGCCGCATCGGGGACATGAGCCTCGAACACGCCAGAGAGCTGATCAAAGAGGGAAAGCAGCCGGTCAGCAAGACAGCCCTGCCCCGAGCCTATTTGACCATTGGCAAGGTGACTGAGTCGCGAACCACGCATCTCAATCAACCCCCAACCGGTGGATCTGAGCCCCGGATCAACGCCCAAAACACGCATCGCTCGCGCCTCTTTCTTTTTGTTAATGACGTGTTAGCACGAAAGGAGAACACCCGCCAAGCCGCTTGGCGGGGCATCAAAGCGATTTGGGAGGACAAAAGCGCCACGGACTTGTCGAAAACCGACACTTAGCCATCCGAATTACGCGTTTACTTACAGTCAGTTAACCGACAATTGAGCCATGCAAAACGAGCATGGCACATATGCAAAAACTCATTCTTGTTCTGCCCAATCTTTAGGCCTAGCTGCGCATTATGCGAGACGGGATTGGCCCGGCTCGACCAGCCAAGTGAGGACACCATGGCCGCATTCGACACGAACCGCCCGATCGCCACCGCCAGCTTCGGTGGCCTCTTCAGTATTTTTTCCGCGGCCTATGGCGCCTTCGTCGGCTGGTACGACGCACGCGCAACCCGCCGCGCCCTGAAGGCTCTCAACACGCGTCAGCTCGACGACATCGGCATGGTGTCCGCAGACATCGACCTTTTCGTCGCCAAGTACCGCTAAGCCTTCCGTCGGCTCCGGCAGTCACTCTCTCCCACATGTCCCACCGCCGGGGCACGACGTAAAAAAAGCCGCGCTTGGATACCCCCCAAGCGCGGCTTTCCTTTTTGCCCAAAGGCGAAGATCGTCAGAGACGACCCCAGTACTGAGCAATGAGCGTTGGGCGGAACTCGTTCCAACGCTGGAGCCCCCGATCAATAAGTGGTTCTCCGTGGTCCAGTACGACTTGCGTTACAGGATCAATTTCCATGATGCGCGCGGCCATTGCCTCGGGCGCAGTGCCCGCGGACAGCCGATCAAGACGCGTCTGGTATGTGATCGGCCCCTCGGCCACATACACGACAGCCTTGAAGCCGACGACGAAGATCGCCACGAGCAACGCAAAAGCGATTGCCCGTGGCAGACCAGAACGCCGTGGGCGAAGAACCATCAGGCCGTCAGAACGCAAAACCGTAACTCCACCGCGCGCAAGCTTGCGGTGTTTGCGCTCTAGTCGGTCCAATTTCCGACCAAATGAGCGCGAAGCATAATAAGACATGGCAGCCTCCGTGATCGCCCCCGACCACGTGTCTGAAATGGCACCAGAATGTGGCAAGATTGGGGCGCGCCTCTCGGATTTGACGCAAAATCCCTTAAAAATAACGGTTAACGCGACAGTGTTAGCGTCACCCAGTCAACAATCTCTGCCTTATTGTCGACATTGAAACCGCTCAGTGCATAAACCTCTGCGACCTCGTCTGCTTGATGCGTGAGGATGCCCGAGAGAATCGCCTTTCCCCCCAAAGCAGTATGGCGCGCCATGGCCGGCGCCAGGTCGATCAGTGGCGCTTTAAGAATATTTGCAAAGATCAGGTCGTAAGGCGCCGCGTTTCCGAGCGTTTCATGGTCGAAACCGGTGGCCTCCAGGCAGGTCACCCGACCGCTGAGCCCGTTGGCCACGACATTGGCCTCAGCCACCTCAACGGCCACGGGGTCGATGTCGGCGGCAATGATGGTGCCTTCGAGGACGCGTGCCGCCGCCATGGCCAGGACAGCCGTGCCGCAGCCAATGTCGGCGACGCGCTCAAAGCGCTCTCCGCGCTCCAGCAGCCGGTCGAAAGCCTCAAGGCAGCCCTTTGTGGTGCCATGGTGGCCCGTCCCAAAAGCCATGGCCGCCTCGATCAAAAGCGGCTCGGCCTCTGCTGGCACTTTGTCTGCGTCGTGTGATCCATAGACGAAGAAGCGCCCCGCCTGCACGGGCTGCAGTTCGCGGCGCACTTTCGCTACCCAATCAACGTCGGGCACTTCACTCACCACGAAGGGCTTGGCGCCAAAGGCCGCAGCCATCAGATCAAGCGCCACGCCATTAGGTTCATCAAGAAAATACGCCCCCACTTCCCAAAGCCCGCTGTCGTCTTCGACTTCGAACACACCGACGCCTGTCGGCTCCAGCTGTTCCAGAGCTTCGCCCAGCGCCTCAGCGCCGGCTTTGCCTTCAAGGGTGGTCAGAGCGGAATATGTGGGCATGGGCAGCGCCTCCTTCTAGGCGCCGCCCTTAGACGTCTCAGACGCCCGTGCCAATGGGGCAGGTCACGCCCGTGCCGCCGATCCCGCAATATCCGTTCGGATTCTTCGCGAGATACTGCTGGTGGTAGTCTTCTGCATAGAAGAACTCGGGTGCGTTGATGATCTCGGTCGTGATATCCCCATAGCCCTGCTGTGAGAGCCTTGGCGCAAACATCTCGCGCGACGCTTCCGCAGCCGCCTTCTGCGCCTCAGTATAGGCATAGATGCCAGACCGATACTGCGTGCCCCGGTCGTTGCCCTGCCGCATGCCCTGCGTGGGGTCATGCCCCTCCCAGAACACCTTCAAGAGCGCGTCATAGGACACGACGGAGGGATCATAGACCACGCGCACCACCTCGTTATGGCCAGTGCGCCCCGAACAGACTTCCTCATAGGTGGCGTTGGGCGTGTAGCCCCCCGCGTACCCCACGGCGGTCACATGAATGCCCGGTAGGCCCCAGAACATCCGTTCCACGCCCCAGAAGCAGCCCATGCCGAACATGGCCTCTTCCATGCCCTCAGGCACCGGCGCTTTCAAAGCCTCGCCATTGACGAAATGCGTGCTCGCCGTGGGGATCGCAAAATCGCGCCCCGGCAGCGCCTCCGCTTCAGGCACCATTTCTGCTTTCTTCATGAGCATGCCAAACATGCGCGCCTCCTATCCTTGGTCTCCCCTAAGATAGGCGCGCGCGGGGCCAGGCAAAACCCCGCCTTCTTCGCGCTTTGTACTTCCGCCGGAGGCATTACGCCGCCTGCAACGAGCTCCCACCCAGGATCGTCTCGTTCCCAGGCCCCGGATGGCGCGGGATGAGAAGCGACAAGATCAAAGAAACAAGCGCCATGCAGGCCGCAAGCAAGAACACCGCCTCAGGTGAGGCAAGCCATAAATAGCCCAGCACCGCGGGCAAGAAGACCGCCGGAATGTGATTGATCGTGAAGGAAACAGCCGCCGTCGGCGCGATGTCCTCGGCACCTGCGATCTTCTGAAAGTAGGTCTTCTTGGCCAAGGCCAGCCCAAAGAAGATGTGGTCGATCACATAAAGCGCCGCCGCCACAGCCACGCCCCAGCTAAAGTAATAGACCCCGCCATAAGCGAGAAACACCAGCGTCAGCCCCAGATACTCAAAGCTCAGCGTGTTGCGCTCTCCAAAGCGGGCCACCGCCCGGCCCAGGAGCGGCGCCACAAAGATGTTGACCAGCAAGTTGATCAGATAGAGCGCCGTCACCTCATGCACTTCAAAGCCGAACTTCTCGACCATCATGAAACCCGCGAAGACGATAAAAATCTGACGCCGCGCGCCTGCCATGAACTCGAGCGCATAAAAGAGCCAATACCGCCGCCGGATCACCATCTGCTTGAGCTGCGGAACTGGCGCCTCGATCTGCGGGAAGGCGAGGTAACAATAAATGGCAATCGCCACCGTCAGCCCGCCCGCGGCCAGATAAACGGTGGAATATTCAAGATCGAACGCCTTCCAGGTCAGCACGATCAACAAGTAAGCCACGAAAGTCGCCGCTGATCCCGCCGCGATGAGCCAACCGAGCACCTTGGGCGCGCGCTCCTTCTCCAACCATTGCAGCTGAAGCGATTGGTTCGCGGTCTCATAGTAGTGAAAGCCGATCGAACTGAGCATCGTGATCGTTAGGATCCCGCCCATCGACGGGAAGTAAGCGGTGATCGCTGTGGCCACCCCGAGCAGGATCAGCATGATGACGGCAAGCACCTGTTCTCGCATCACCATGATGATGGCGATCACCCCCACGGCCAAAAGCCCCGGGATCTCGCGCACCGTGTGCAGCCATCCGATGTCCGAGCCATCAAAGGACGCCACTTCGATCACAAAGTTATTGAGCAGCGCGGACCACACCGAGAAACTCAGCGGCATGGCAATGGCCGTAAGCACCAAGAACGCCTCAGGACGGCGCCAAATCGGGCCTCGGCGGGCATCTGCTAGGGACTGGAAGCGCATGGGCCCGGCTTACGCCCGGTGCCCCCCGATGAAAAGGTGCAGAGCCGCACACTCATCAGGCACCTATCAAAAGCTGCGCAAATTCGTTGCGCGACGACCCTACTTCCTTACGCTGTTAACCAGGGAGCCTACCCGATCATTTTTAAACAACGATTCGAAGCGAGACCTTAAGATGCGACGCCTTTATCAGCTGTTTCTCGGTGCCCTTCTTGTGGCTGGCCTTGGCGCTACCCAACCTGTGGATGCTCAGCAAGGACCTTCTGGCACCGGCCAGGCTCCCCAACTCGACATCATCAGCTTGGCAGCCAGCCAAGACCTACAGGCGCCCTACCCGCGCGCGCTCTACTCCTGGATCAAGGCGAACCCTCAGCGCCTGCAGGACGCGAATTTCTACGTGAATTTCGTCTCGTACCTGCTGTCGACAGCAGATGACTTTGATTGCCGCAGAGCGTTCGCCAACGAGTTCGAACGCCGCGACTATTTCAACGGCGTCTTCCAGTACCAGGCGACGCTCGCCCAGATCGTGAACAGCGCGCGGCTCACGCAGAACTTCGACCGCCTTTTCGGGATCGATACCGGCCGCTACGACTTCCAGACCCAAACCCTACCGATCACCAGGCGCCGCGCGCTCGATCAAGGGCTCGACCGGAACCTCAACAACTGGGAGGCCAAGAACTGCGCGCAGCAGATGCTGAACGGCACGGCTGTCGATACAGGGGCCTTCCCTTGGGACTTCCAGATCGTCGACGAGAACATCCAGGTCAAACAGCCGGCCTTCCCGTTCGAGAACACGCTCAAGCTTCCGGAGAATGACGCACGTATCATCTTCGAGACGTTTGGGCGCGATCTCTTTGCGATCGTGAGCTACAATTTCGTGGCCGCCAACAATGGCGACTACAAAATCCAGATCTTCCCCACCGACGGCACCCTCTTCGGCTTGTCGGCGGATGCGGTGGTGCGGATCCGCTCCTACCGCCATCCCCAGGCAGGCGGCGCGGCAACGCTCGACTTCACCAATCCCATGAAGATCTCCGTCCCCGCCATCGGGCTCGAGACGGAGCTGCAGTTCGAGCAACAGGACTTCCGTGCTGTCGGAAAAGGCACGCGGGCGCAGGCCGCCACAGGCTTTTCCGCCAGCGCGTCCGTGCCGGTGACCGGAACCGCTGCGGTCGGCAACTCCTCGTTCATCGTGCGGCTCGAGGTTCCTGGCTATAGCGCAGAGGTGCCCGGACTGAACCGATTCGACCCCACCAACCCGCGTCAGCGCTACGTGACTTTCTTCGGTAAGCTCGACCTCACCGCGCCTCCGTCTGACACAGCACCCGTCTATGGCACAGGCACGGTGCTCGAAGACGAGCGGGATCGGAATGGGGATTGGCGGACATCGCGCGTCTTCCGCTTTGAAGGGGCATTCACGCCTAAAGTTAGCGCGGAAGCCGCTCCTGCGGCCCCGGCTGCACCGCAAGAAGCCCCGGCGCTGACCCCCGCACCGGCGCCAGAGCCCGCACCAGCGGAGACGCCTCAGCCCCTCGCCGAGGGCGAAATCGAAAGCTGAAAACGGCACGAACGCCCCAAAGAAAAAGGCCCGCACGTCTGTGCGGGCCTTTTTGTCATCTGAGCCGGTCGCTTAGTTCGAGGCGGGCGCGAACAAAAGCTGTCCTGAAGGCTGCGTCGCGGTCGTACCCGACTGCCCCCCAACGAGGATCTGCGGCGCAGTCCCCGCCGGTGCCGTGGGCGCCACCTGCTGCTGCGTTGTGCCACCGCTGAAGATATCAAGCGTCGAGGTCGGCGCCTGCTGGCCCTGCGGCGCGAGGAGCTGGCCATTGGTCCCCTGCTGCTGGATCACGCCGCCCTGCTGGGGCGCGAAGAGCTGTTGCTGACCCTGTTGCGGGGCGACTGCCGTCGGCTGCTGGCCTTGCTGTGGGACCGGCGCAAAGAGCGACTGAGGCGCGACGCCCGTGCCACCCGGCTGCGAGGCGAGCTGGCCCTGAGGCGCGGCGAAGGTGCCACCGGCCTGCGGCTGCACCTGACCTCCTCCGAAGGTGCCTTGCTGACCCTGCTGCGGGGCCGCCCCGAAGAGACCCTGCCCTTGCTGGGGGGCTGCGCCAAACGTGGCTTGCTGGCCCTGTGGCGCAGCGCCGAAGGTACCCTGTGGCGCGGGCTGGGTGTTTCCAAAGAGCGCCTGCTGACCTTGCTGAGGGGCAGCGCCGAAGCCCTGCTGCGGAGCCGCACCAAAGGTCGCCTGCTGGCCTTGCGGCGCCGCAAACCCTTGCTGGCCCTGTTGCACGCCAAAGCCCTGCTGCGGAGCTGCACCAAAGGTTGCTTGCTGGGTACCGAAACCCTGTTGCTGCTGAGGGGCACCAAAGCCGTTCTGCTGCTGTTGGCCGAAAGGCGCCGCTGCGAGCTGTGAAGATGCCTCGGTCTGGAGATAAGGCGGTGTCACCAGCCCGGCAGACTGACGCGCGAGTACGAGCACTTGAACCGGCGTCAGCTGGCCCACCGCATAGCCCTGTGCGGTCACGAAGGCGTTCGTGCCACCCCGAGTACCAGGGCCGGTCTGACCGTCGATGCCGCCGCGGTAGTATCCGAGGCGCTGGAGGCTCTCCTGCAGAAGGATGGTTTCGGAGCGGTCCAGCGGGCGCGAGGCGAACGCCATCGTGGCGCCAGGCGCACCACTCACAAGCGCCACGAACTGAGCGCGCGTCAACTGGCCGGTCTGTGCTTCGCCGCGGCTTGCCTGCCACTGGCCGATGACCCGGCGGCTGGTCGGCCCGAGCGCCCCGTCAATGGCGCCGATGTTGTAGCCCAACCGCTGTAGCGAGCTCTGGATCTCGACACGCTCGGCGCGCGAATATTGGCTGTTGAGGCTTGGCGCACGCGTCGACGTGGAGCGACGCTGATTATTGTTACGGGCCGCTTCATTCACAATCGCGCCCACGATGGCGCCGAAGAGGACGTCTTTTCCGTCAGCTTGGGCAGGGGCCGCAACATTGGTGGAAAGCAAGGCGGCAATGGCTGCCGCCGACAGATAAGTCTTCATGGAAAACTCCGAGGTCAAAAATTACTGCCCTCAGGTTACACGCGGAGCCTCTTCCGGTCCATGATTCTCAAGGTCATCTGCTGCGGGCCCACCTTGGTCCGGAGGTGTCACGGCCTCGGTCGGTTCAGTCTCCCGGGCAGCAGGCGTGCTGGGTGCCTGAGCGGTTGGCCCCGGTGGCATGTAGCTCTTGAGAAGGGCCAAAAGCGTTGCCACGAGGCCAAGGATTGTCGCAACCGCAACAGGAAGTGCGTCAGCGGCCAGACGGGCGGTCCATGCCGGTGTCACGTCTGTGGGCAGCCCGCCCACGCGCGTGAAAAGTAGCGTGCCGAAGAACCGCTCTGTGGTCACGACGACATCAAAGGCGCGGGTGCGCGGATTGAGATCCGTCAAAAAAGCACGCGACTCTGGCGCCTGGCTTGGTTCCTTCGCCGATTGCAGGCCCGCGATCCGCGCCCAAAGCGGCGGCGGCCTGCGCTCAAAGCTGACACGGTCGCCGGGGAAGAGCTCATTGGCCGAGACGATAGGTGCGTGGTTCGCGCGCAAAATCTGGCGCCCCTCATACCGACCGGACTGTAGGATGTGGCTACTCGCGGTGCTCGGGCGGCTCCCGACGGTCACATAGCCCCTCAACGGCAGCACCGTGCGCTCACCGCCGGCCATGTAAGGAATGCGCAAAGTGGTTCCTTGGGTAACGAGTGAGTTCAGAATGTCGCCATCTGGGCTTTCATGCTCAATCACGACGGGCGCGGCATCTTCTGGGAAGCTGACGGCGAGCTCGACATGGTCGTCTTTGAAGGCGCGGAACGTCAGTCGATACCGTTCAGGCCAGACGATCGTTGCAAATTCAAGGCCTTTGGGGACGACATCCGTATGTGCGCAATTCGGAATGGCAGGGTCGAGCTCAAACTTTGCCACGCTGGTGCTGTCTTGGGCCGGGGCTGTCGCCACTTGCGTCGTCTCGGGCGGCTCGCCGGAGAGGCCCGTCAGCGGCGACACATCGGGCGTCTCTCCTGCAGTCTGCTCATAACACATCCCGATTTCTGTGAGATCCCAGACCAAATCGTTGGACGTCACCTCCACGACGAGTTCTTCAGTGACCGCTGACACCGAAATCGCCTGCTCCCGGGACGGAATGTAGTAGGCCAGAATGAAGGCAAGCACCGCCAGCGTCAGAACACGCGCCGTGCCACCGGCGAGCGGCCAGACGATCACCATCGTCAGAAGCCGACGCCCGGCCCCCATCGTTCTGAGTGCGAGATTAAGGATCACCAACTCCAAGGTAGAGATGGGCACGCCGCGACCGGGACTCGTTGCCGCGATAGATCCGTCGATATTCAAACTCGATAAACGGCCCGTAGCTGCCGTCGAGCACGCCCGGCGCAAGCAGCAAGCGGCACTCGAAATTATAGGCGAGTGCCCCCGGATCCACGAGCGGTTGGCAAGGCACCGACACTGAACCGCCTCCCAAGGAAGCTGTGGCCCGCAGCGTGTCCGCGCGCGAGACGTTGATGTGCATCACCAAGGTGGCATTGCCGTTTTCGTCGAGCTCGGGCTCTCCTGCCTGGTTCCAAAAGTTCACGAAAAACTCGCTGACTTTCCCGAGATTGGCGAGCGCATCGCCTTCACAGGGGCCCCGCTCCAATGCGACGCCGCCCGTAGCGGGAGTGTGCGCCATGGCAAGCGGGCTGCTGGCCTCGTAGTTGAGGAGCGCTTGGATCCCGTCTCGGGAGGAACTTCCCGACACTTCATACTGAACCATGGCCGAGTAATCGCCCGTACGCGTCGTAATCCGGGCGCAAATCACCTGGTCCTCATCAGCGGGCGGGACGAAAGCACGAATGATCGGTTTTGGCACCTCATCAAGATCGGTGCCCAGCACGTGGAGCCCGCGCAGCCAGCCAGCCTTTGAGATCAGCGTTCGGTCCTGCTCGGATTCCGCCACCACTTTACCGGTAAGCTCTTCCACCTCTTGCCCATGGCCTGCAGCGGCCCAAAGGCACAGACAACTTGCAATCAAGAGGCGCATCGGGAGACACTCCCACAATAGGATTGGTTAATCAGATCATTAAGGCCCAAGAAATGAGATTTCGGAAGCTGTTTTTGGGAATTTGCGCGGCCCTTGGGGTCGCAGTGCCCACGGCGAAGGCATCAGATGTGGCGCTTGTCGATGACGGGCTGGGCCAAGCGCTTCTCTTTGTGAATAACGGGCTTTGCTACGCGGCCTTGCCCAGCCACGTTGTGCCGCTGCGCGACCGCATTGCGCTCTCAGTACCGAACCCGCCGCAATCGGGCGCGGCCGAGATCTTTTGGCGCGACCCTGAGGTTGATCTGGCTTTGGCCTATGTCGAGGGCGACCTCGCCGCGCGCTGCCAGATCGAGCTCCGCTCGATGCCCTCAGACATCTCTGCAGTGCTGCAGACCAACGAGACCGGGCGCGTGAAAGCCGTGCATTTCGGCGGCCAGTTCTTCGACCGCATGGGCGTCGACCTGATCGAGGTCTGGGGCGACAGCTTCCGCACCAAGATGAACGACCGGGCCATCGACGGCGATCTTGAGCAGGGCTTTTCGGGGTCCGTCGTGACGGTGGGCGGTGTGCTCGCAGGGATCGCGATCAACAATGATCCCAATACGCTCGAGGCGACGTTCCTGCGCATGGACAGAGTCGCCGCCCTCGCCCGTGCCAATTTGGAAGGCAATCACCCCTCGACCCGCGCTATAGCGCCCGCCGAGAACGGCTCAGGCTTTCGCGTCACAGCGTTCGAAGGCGGCGGTCAGGCTGGTGCAACGGCATTGGAGCCCGGATCGCTCACCTCACCTTGGATAGCTCAGTGGCCGGGGCGACCGATCTCGTTCGAAGTAACGCTGTCGACGACCTCGCTCGTGCCGCTAAACCGCGTGGTTCTGGTCACGAAGCCCGACGGCCAAACCACCCCCCCGCGTGGCATAGTCATTGAACTAGACCGTGGAATGCCCGGCGCGCCCTTCTGGACCCCCTTGGCCGCGCCAGACATGTCCCCGACAGGGGCATTTGATCTTCATACAGGGGGGACGGTCGCGCGCAGGGTGCGCATTTCACTTATGGATGTTTGGCATCCCGACCGCCCGCTAAGGCTCGACACACTTTGGGTCGAGTAACTACTGCTTCAGGTCGATCTGCATCTGGATCGTTTCTTTGCCTCGCTTCATCGAGATCGCTCCACGCATGATTCCGTCGTTGCCTAGGGTCGCAGTTCCGTTCGCCTCGTTCGCATAACCGCTGAATCTATTGAATTGAATTGTGTTCCCAACCTGACGAAGAATGCACTTGTTGTCTTTTCCCCAGCAGTCGTTACCTAGCGCGGCCGGAACACGCATTAGGAACTCACCAGACTTGTTTTGGAAGAAGCCTCCATTGGACTTCACAAAATCAGTGAAGTCCGGATAGGCATCCGCAGTCCCTGCAAGCTGAATGCGTAGTAGAGTGCCGCTATCGAATATCGCCTTTATCGCAGCCTCGCGCATGACCGGGTTTGTAGAGAAGAGCGCGTGCTCTTTTGCTATCCGCTGCAAGGCCGGATCGGGAAGCTTAAGCATCTGCTGGACCATGGCGTACTGAAAACGCGGGTCAGGGTTCTGCAGCGCCTCCTGGTAGCGCGCGATGTCACCTACAGCGGCTTGAGCTGCCGCAACCGTCTGTTCAAAAGTCTGCTGCGCTGTGGCCGTGCTCGTCCAAAGAAATGCTGCCGCCGTGAGTGCCAGAATTCGCTTCATCTCATCCCCCTTAACCAATGAGAAAAGTAGGGCACAGTTGCCTGGATCGGTCAACAGATCAGGCGGGTTTGCGGCTCAATCGCGCGCCTTGTCGAGGACTTCGCGTAGATGCGTCAGGAAGGTGAGCGCGCTTGCGACCTCCTCGGGGTCCATCTCGGGCAAGATTGGCCCCATATCGCGGGCCACGCGTTCCATGGCCTCGGCCCGAAACTGGCGCCCCGCATCAGTGAGCCAGATCGTCTTGGAACGTTTGTCCGTGGGATGAGGCCGAACCTCGATCAGGCCCCGTTTCTCGAGACCTGACAGGGTGTTTGTCATAGAATTCTTTGGCACCTGAAACGCTTTGGCGATCTGCATCGGCGTCCGGCCGTCTCCGAGCCGGGTCAGGTGATTGAGCACGC
>JBCBFV010000015.1:0-19038 GCA_038527425.1 Pseudomonadota bacterium | reverse complement strand
CATTGTCGAGAACAACCGCCGCAAGATCGGCTACGCGGATGCGATCAAACCGCATGAAGCGGTCGACTTCTTGCGCGCCTTTTATAATGCCCAACGCGCTCACCTAGAGCAGCGCCAGATCTTTGGAGAACGCCGCCAGGACAAGCATTATAGCGGCGGGAATGACACGAACGGCGACCAAGGGTAGGGCTAACCTGACCTTCTGAAAGAAAAATCTTGAAATGCGATCGTGCAGAGCGGCACGTTATGCGCACGCGCCGAAAGGGTATTTCAACGAGAGCGCGAACCACATGAGCCGTAACATGGGAACAAGAGTAAAATCATGACCGATACTTCATCCGCTATGCCAAAGGCGCCTCTTGGCGTGGGCAAAATCATTTCCGAGGCATTCTCCATCCTCTTCAGCAATTTCGTTAAGGTGTTGATCCTGGGCTTTCTCGCCACGTTTCTGGGCTTCATCATCAACGGCTTGATCGTGGGCTTCCCGGCAGCGGCTGGCATGCCTGACCCGGCCACGCTGGGCGATCCAAACACCATCGTCGTGGGCACAGTGGTGAGCTCAATCATCAACATCGTGATCTACGGCTTCGTGACTGCCATGCTCATCCAGCTGGCCTATGATGCCAAGCTTGGGCGCAATGGCAGCATTGGGGAGTATATCTCCGGCGCGCTTCCGGCGCTCTTCCCGATCGTCGTGTTGTCGATCGTCGTGTCGATCCTGTCCGGTATTGGCGCGCTCGCCCTGATCATCGGTGCGTTCTGGGTCTACGCGGTCTTCTACGTCTTCGCACCTGCCGCTGTGATCGAAGGCACGGGCTTTGGCTCGCTGGGCCGCAGCGCCGGCCTCACCAAGGAATACCGCTGGCCGATCGTTGGCCTCTTCCTGGTGATGCTCATCATCGTCTTCATCATCCAGCTCGTCGTGGGCGGCATCTTTGGTGCGGTTCTGCTGACGGGTGGTGACCCGCTGGCTGCCGTGCAGAACGGCATCTCCACAGGCTCCGCAATCCTCTTCGGCCTCGTGGTCTCGCTGATTTCCGGCCTGGCCTACGGCCTCTCCGGCATCGCTGTGGCGCTCGTTTACGCGCGCCTGCGGGAGATCAAGGAAGGCGTCGCCGTCGACCAGATCGCGTCCGTCTTCGAATAAGATCGCAACTTAAGACCAAGGCAGCCGTCCCTGCATCCCACGGGCGGCTGTTTTGCGTTCTGGGATCAGTAGGTGGCGCGCCCGCCCGACAGGTCGAAGACCGCGCCCGTCGTAAAGCTATTCTCGGGCGAGCACATCCAGCCGATCATCTCGGCGGCTTCCTCCACCTGTAGGAAACGTTCCCGCGGGATTTTGGAGAGCATGTAGCCAATGTGCTCCTCGCTCATCTGATCAAAGATGCGCGTCTTGGCGGCGGCGGGGGTCACGCAATTCACGGCGACGTCGAACTTCGCGCATTCTTTGCCTGCTGATTTCGTCAGCGCCATCACGCCCGCTTTGGAGGCGGAGTAGGCCGACGCATTGGGGTTCCCCTCCTTACCCGCCACGGAGGCGATGAGCACCACACGCCCGTAGTTCCGCGCCTTCATGCCCGGCAGCACCGCACGCAGAAGGTTGAAGGAACCTGTGAGGTTCACCTCGATGATCTGGCCCCAATCGGCGACGGGATAGTCTTCGATCAGCTCATTGGGTCCGGCGATCCCGGCGGAGTTCACCACCTGTGTGATCGGACCAAGCTGCGCCTCTGTCGCCGCCACGGCAGCCTCCACCGCTGCGGGGTCAGCGATATCAACTTCAAGCCCCAGCGCACCCTCGATGCCCGCGGCGTCGAGCGCGGCGCGATCCATGTCCCAGAGCGCGATCTTGCTGCCTTGGCTTGCGAGTTTCTGCGCGCAAGCGAGGCCGATGCCTTGCGCCCCGCCGGTGACCACTGCCACGTTGGTTTGGTCTGTCATGATGCTGATCCTCCCTCGCCCGTCATTAGAGCGGTTTTGTCTGGAAGAGCCACACTTTCAGCCCGCCATGGGCGATCGGTGGACCCTTGGCGCCGAAGGGCAGGCCCGTGGCGCGGGCGAGGCTCTCTTCACTCGTGACGACGCCCACCTTCCAGCCTTTGAACCCGTCCTTCAGCCGCGCGCCGAGCGTCTCATAAAGCCCGGTCAGCGCCTTGGGTGATCCGATCCGCGCCCCGTAGGGTGGGTTGCAGAGCACGAGGCCCGGCGGCCCCTCCGGCACGGTGAGCTCGGCCACCGGTTGGCAGGCGAAGTCGCAGTCCACGCCCGCGCGGGCGGCGTTTTGTGTGGCGCTGCGGATCGCGCCTTGGTCTTTGTCGTAGCCGATGAAGCGGCCCGGTGTCGGCGTGCCAAGGGTGTTCCCCAGCATGGAGTATTGCGCGGGGTTGAAGCTCGGCAGCGTCTCGAACGCGAAGCTGCGCGAGCGTCCGGGGATCAGGCCCGCAGAGATCTCGGCGGCCTCAATGGGGATCGTGCCTGAGCCGCAGAAGGGGTCGACGACGGTCATCCCGGGTGTCCACCCGCAGCGGCGCAGGAAGAGGGCGGCCATCGTTTCCCGCAAGGGGGCTTTGCTGACGGCCTCCTTATGGCCGCGTTTGTGGAGCGGCGCGCCGGAGGTGTCGGCGCTGATCCCGCAGAGGTCATGATCGATACGGATTTTCAGCGTGAGGTCTGCCGTGGGGACGACGGGGATCTGCGCACTCCGCAGCGCGCGTTCGATCTTTTGCGCGGCCGCGCCTGCGTGGTTCACGCGCGACTTTCGGCAGGTGATGTCGAGGCGCACAGGCTCGCGCGGGGCAAGGTGGTCGAGCCAGCGGAACGTCCGCGCCTCTGCCTCCAGCTGCCCCAGGCCCTTGGCTTTGAAGCTGCCCAGCCGCACAAGCACGCGAGACGCGCCGCGCAGTTCGCGATTGGCGCGCCAGACCTCCGCCCAGTCGCCAGTGACTTCCACCCCGCCGCGCACCTGCTTGGCGCCCGTGAAGCCACGCTCCACCGCCTCGGCGGTCAGCGCGTCTTCGAGCCCCGGAAGGCCCACAAGAAAGATATCGAGATCAGCCATCCGCGCGCGACCAGATCACCGTGTGATCCCTAGGCGCGGGATTTCGATGGCCGGGCATCTGTCTTCGATGACGCTGAGGCCTGCGGCTTCGGCTTGCGTGCGCGCCGCCTCGCTCGTGACACCCAGCTGCATCCAGATCGTGCGCAGTTTGGGCATCACCTCCATCGCCTCGGACACGATGGCAGGCACCGCTTCCGAGCGGCGGAAGATGTCGAGGAAATCAGCCTCCGCCGCCTCTGCGAGGGACGCCACCACAGGTTCCCCAAAGAGCGTCTCACCCACGGCCATGGGGTTCACGGGGATCACGCGGTAGCCCTGGCGCTGCAAAAACCGCCCTACGGAGTTCGAGGCCCGCGAGGGATAAGGCGAGGCGCCCACCAGGGCGATTACCTGCGCCTCTTCCAAGACAGTGCGGATTTTTGCGTCGTCATTCATGGGCGGACCTTAGGCGCCCGGGGCCCCGCCCGCAAACACCTGCGTTGCGGCGGAAGGCCTACCGAACGCGCTCTATATGGCCGGAATGCTTGACACAAAGCCCGCTCGGGTACACGTGACGGACACTCAACCGAGGTGCGCCATGACGATTTCCCTATACAAACGCGATCTGCCCGATGGGCTCGACCTTGGCCCGGTGGTGGCCATTGATTGCGAGACGATGGGTCTGAACCCTCACCGCGACAGGCTTTGCCTCGTGCAGATGTCGGGCGGCGACGGGAATGCGCATCTTGTGCAGGTGGAGAAAGGCCAGACCGAGGCGCCGAACCTCGCGGCCATGTTGCGCGATCCCACGGTGCTGAAGCTCTTCCACTTTGGGCGCTTTGATATCGCGGCGATGTTCCACACGTTTGGCGCGCTCGCCGCACCTGTCTATTGCACCAAGATCGCGAGCCGCCTCGTGCGCACCTACACCGATCGCCACGGCCTCAAGAACCTTACGCAAGAGCTGATCGGCGTCGATATTTCCAAGCAGCAGCAGATGTCTGATTGGGGCGCGGAGGAGTTGAGCCCCGCCCAGATGGAATACGCGGCCTCGGACGTGCTTTACCTGCACCGGCTGCGCGAGGCGCTGGACGAGCGGCTTAAGCGCGAGGGCAGGATGCAGGTCGCGCAGGCGTGTTTCGACTTCCTGCCGATGCGTGCCAAGCTTGATCTCATGGGCTGGCCCGAAACCGATATCTTCGCGCATTCCTGATGACGCGAGAGGACTTCCTTGAAACCGCTCGACGGGTGATCCGCATCGAAGGCGCGGCCCTTGGGTCGCTCGCCAATGCGCTTGATGACCAGTTCGGTGTGGCTGTTGAGACGATCCTGGAGACCAAGGGGCGCGTCGTCGTTTGCGGCATGGGCAAAAGCGGGCACATCGCGCGCAAGATCGCGGCGACCTTTGCCTCGACCGGCACGCCCGCGCAGTTCGTTCACCCCGCGGAAGCCTCCCACGGGGATCTCGGCATGATGGCGGTGGGCGATGTCGCGCTCGTTCTGTCGAACAGCGGGGAGACGCCAGAGCTCGCCGATGTGGTGGCGCACACGCGCCGTTTCTCGATCCCGCTGATTGGCGTGGCTTCGAACCCGAATTCCTCGCTGATCCGTCAGTCCGACGTGCAGCTGATCCTGCCCAAGGTCGAAGAGGCCTGCGGGACGGGCAATGTGCCGACTTCCACCACCACGATGACGCTCGCGCTGGGCGATGCGCTCGCTGTGGCGTTGATGGAGCATCGCCAGTTCACGCCCGCGAACTTCAGGGAGTTTCATCCCGGTGGCAAACTGGGCGCTGCGCTCTCCCGCGTGGGGGACCTGATGCACAAGGGCGAGGCACTGCCGTTGGTGGCCTCTGACACGCCCATGGGTGAGGCGCTGCTGATGATTTCTCAGAAAGGCTTTGGGGTGGTGGGCATTACCGACGACGCGGGCAACCTCGCGGGGATCGTGACCGACGGTGACCTTCGCCGCCACATGGACGGGCTCCTGAGCCTCACTGCGGGCGAGGTGATGACCAAAGCGCCTGAGACGATTGAAGCGGACGATCTGGCGGAGGCGGCGCTCGGTCAGATGAACGCGCGCAAGATCACGTGCCTCTTTGTCACCGAGGACAAACGCCCGGTGGGCCTCATCCACATCCACGACTGCCTTCGCGTGGGGCTTGGCTGATGGCAGCGCGGGCTGATGGGTACACCCGCGCGGTCAACACGCTCAAAGTGCTGCTGCCGATTGGCGCGCTTGGCCTTTTGTCGACGCTCTTCCTGTTCTCAGGCGAGATCGATCCGAGCCAGTCCATCCCCTACGCGGAACTGAACGTCGAACAGCTGGCCCGCGAACAGCGTGTGACGGCGCCATACTTCTCGGGCGTGACCGAGGATGGCGTGGCCGTGACGCTCACGGGCGCAGCCGTTGTGCCGGGCATCGCCGATTCCTCGCAGGTGGCGATCACCGAGCTCACCGCAAATATCCAAACCCCCGCCGCCTTGCAGGTGACGGCCCGTGCGCCAGCCGCGGCGCTCGATACCGAGTTAGGCACGGTTCTGCTCACCGGCGGCGCCAAAGTGCAAAGCTCGGACGGGCTGCGTATTGAAAGCGCCGCGCTGAAGGTCGATGTAAATGATGGGTCGATGCAGACTCTCGGCCCCATCGAGGCCGAGGGGCCCTTCGGCACCCTGAACGCGGACGTGATGAGCATGACCCGGCCCGCGCCGGAGGCACCGCACAGGATCGTTTTTGAAGGAAACGTTAAACTGGTGTACAGGGAACAGACCGAGTGAGAGGCGACATGATGGTGCTGAGAGTTTTGTGTGTTTGTCTGGCGTTGATCCCGGCCTGGGTTTCGGCGCAGGGGCTGCAGGTGGCCTTCGATGGTTTTGACCAAGACGCCGCACTCCCCGTCGAGATTGCCGCAGATTCCATGGCCATCAATCAAGAGGACGGATCAGCAACGCTCACAGGCAATGTGGTGATCGGGCAGGGCGATCTGCGCCTCGCCGCACCGTCGGTTGTCGTGAACTATACGGCCGATGGCGGGATCAGTCAGATCGTCGCTGAAGGTGGTGTCACCGTCGTCACTCCCGCCGAAGAAGTCGAAGCACAGCGGGCGGTTTATGACCTCGCCGCTGATTCTATGGTGCTGACCGGAGACGTGCTCTTGAGCCAAGGCCGCAGCGCCGTATCGTCCGAGACCATGCGCGTGAATTTGGCCACGGGGCAGGCGCTCCTTGAAGGCCGCGTCCGCACAGTTCTGCAGCCGACCGAATGACCCCCGAACTCGTCATCAAAGACGGCGGCGCTGGCCTCACCGTCACAAACCTGCGCAAGAGCTATCGCAAGCGCATGGTGATCCGTGATGTCAGCTTGCAGCTGAACCGCGGCGAAGTGGTCGCGTTGCTCGGGCCGAACGGGTCGGGCAAGACCACGTGCTTTTATGCCATCGCAGGCCTCGTAGATGCAGAAGCCGGTCAGGTGACGGTTGATGGCCGCGACGTGTCGGCCTTGCCGATGTATCGCCGCGCGAATGAAGGGATCGGCTACCTCCCGCAGGAGATGTCGATCTTCCGGGGCATGAATGTTGAGGACAACATCCTCTCTATCCTCGAGATTGCCGAACGCAACAAACGCAAGCGCTACCGCCGCTTGGAAGAGCTTTTGACCGAGTTCTCCATCGAACACCTGCGCCGCGCCCCGGCGCTGGCCCTTTCGGGTGGTGAGAGGCGCCGTGTGGAAATCGCGCGCTGCTTGGCCGCGAACCCGAAGTACCTGCTCCTCGACGAACCCTTCGCGGGCGTTGACCCCATCGCCGTGGGCGAGATCCGCACGCTGGTTGAGGATCTCAAGAGCCGCGGCCTTGGCGTGCTGATCACCGATCACAACGTGCAAGAGACACTGGGCATCGTGGACCGCGCCTACATTTTGCATGATGGCAAAGTGCTGATGTCGGGCACCACAAAAGAGATCGTGGAGGACGAAAACGTCCGCCGCGTCTATCTCGGCAACAACTTCCGTTTCACCTGAGAAAGCGGCCCGCGCGCCCGTTTTCACCGCCGGCCTCGCGCCGCGGTTAACAGATTGTTAAGGCTCTTTTCATTGACAGGAAGGGGCCTTCGTCCCCACATTGATTGTATGCAAGGCTTCTTCGGCAGTCTCAAACCAACGACAGCCCCTTTATCAAGGGCGCTCCCGTTCAGCCGAAACACAAGCATTTCAAGATAGGGCAGGAACCGGGCCACCGGCCCGTTGTTTTGCCCGCCCCAAACAGAAAGAGAGGCCCCATGCGTTACCAGATCACCGGCAAACAGATCGACATCGGCACCGCACTCCAAACCCATGTGGAGGATTCTCTTTCCGAGACTTTGAGCAAGTATGCAGGGCGCCCCACCGATGCGACGGTGATCTTTTCCAAGTCAGCGCACGAGCATGTGTGCGAGGTCATCGTTCATCTGTCCACCGGCCTCACGGTGCAGTCGAAGGGCCATGCCACTGAAATCTATGCAGCTTTTGACGCCGCGCAGGAGAAAATGGACAAACAACTCAGGCGGTATAAACGCCGTTTGAAGGACCACCATAAGGAGCGCGCGCAACCAGTTGAACTCATGGGCGGCGCCTCGTATATCCTCGCCGCAAGCGAAGACTCGGAAGATGCGGAACCTGAAACGCTCCAGCCGATCATCGTCGCAGAGATGGAGACGAAGATTCCTTCGCTCTCGGTCGGTGAAGCGGTGATGCAAATGGAGCTGGCAGGATCGCCTGTTTTGGTCTTTACGAATGAAACGGGCGGACGGACAAACGTCGTCTACCGCCGCGAGGATGGCAATATCGGCTGGATAGACCCCGCTCAGATGGGTTGACCCACCGGCGCAGAGACGGACACGGACATGGAGCTTATCAGCATCCTCAGGCCTGAGGCCGTTAAGGTATTGGCGGCCACGACCTCCAAGAAGCGGCTATTCCACGATGTGACGAGCATGGTGGAAGCGGCTTATGACGTCGATCTGCCGACCGCTGTTGAAAAGCTTCTGGAGCGCGAGAACCTCGGCCCCACCGCCGTGGGCAAGGGCGTGGCCCTGCCGCACGCGCGCCTGCCACAGATCGATTGCGTGGTTGGGGCCTTCGTGCGCCTCGAGAAGGCGCTCGAGTTCGACGCCGTCGACAAGCAGCCCGTCGACCTCGCCTTCTTCCTCTTCGCGCCCGAAGATGCTGGCGTCGAGCACCTAAAGGCGCTGGCGCTTGTTGCGCGCACGCTGCGCGATGATTCAGTCTGTGAGAAGTTGCGGTCGAACCGCAGTCCGGCCGCCATTCACGGCATCTTCAGCCAACTGCCGACGACGGCGGCTGCCTAACCCTCGCCCGCGGCGGGGACTTTGAAGGTCAGGTTCGCCCACATGGAATGCCAGGCCGCGTCGCCTTCGGCTTCTTCGAGCACGACCGCATCCACCATGAACTCCCAGCCCGGCGCGACCGAGATGACGGACACGCCATTCTCGTCGGTGCGGGTCAGCTTGACGAGGACCTGGCCGTCCGGGCCCTTTGCGTAGGTCTCCACTTGCGCATTCACCCGTGGCTCACCGCGTAGAAGAACGCGCACAGGCAGGCCCGCGCTCACATCATCGGTGTAAGGGTTGGCCAGCGCCACGATCTCGGTATCCATACCCACTGGCGCATCCGCGCCCGCGCCATCACCTACGGCGATCAGAGACTTGGCATAGCGCCGGTACGTCTCCACGAAACCCTCGCTCGGCAGGCCCCGCGCTTCATGGCGCTCCGGGAAGCCTTCAAAGGCCTTGTGCTCCACGAAGTTCATGAACTTCTCCATGGAGTTGTAGGTCAGGCGGCTGTCGCGCGTCTCATAGACCACGACGTTGAGGCCCTCAGGCAGGGGCGTCTCCAGAACCGGGCGGTCGCCAAGGACCGCGCCCGGGTCGACGACTTCACCGCCCGAGACGATATCGAACCGCTCGGTGTTGCGGGTCAGGTAGGGATGGGCATTTCCCTTGAAGCTCTCACCCACCCTGATATTCGCTACGACAGGGTCCCCGGCATCGACCTGATAGTCCGGGGCCGAAATCCAGAACTCATGAGCAGCCAACGGATTTGCGGCGGCGACGAAAGCAAGGATGAGAAAACGCATGTCTACTCCTGAACAGCTTCTGACCAAGGTCTTCCGATTGGTGGCGATGTCAATGGTGGCCACGGTCACCTTGCTGTGGGCAGTTAGCGCGTCCGCGCACGAGACACAGCCCTCAATTGCCAATGTCGCGGTGGGCGACCGGCTTTTTGAGGGCGATCTGACATTCAACGCCGAGGCGCTGCTCGCGGGGATCGACCTGGGTGTCTACTCCGACACCAACGACGCGCCGCAAGCTGAGGAATATGACCGCCTGCGCGCACTGCCGGGCGATCAGCTGCAAGAGATGATCAACGCGGAGTGGCCGCGCATCCGCGAGAGCTTTCAAAGCGAGGGTATGGGCGAGCTGGAGCTCAATGGCGTCGAGGTCAGCGTTCAGGAGAACCTGGAGCTGACCCGCCAAACGGCGATCTTCCTTTCCGCACCCGTCGAGGCAGATGCCGAGGGCGTTCGCATCGGCTGGGCCTCCGAGAACGGCACGCTGATCTTGCGCCAATCCCGTGAGGGGGAGACCTATGCCGCCCTCCTGCAGGATGGCGAAGTCTCCGAGCTTTTACCCAAGACGGGCGTCGTGGATGAGACCGCGGGCGAGGCCTTCTGGCGCTTCCTCGTGGCCGGGTTCGAGCACATCATCCCGCTCGGCATCGACCACATCCTCTTTGTTCTGGGCCTCTTCTTCTTCGCGCTGAAATGGTCGCCGATCCTTTGGCAGGTGACGGCCTTTACCGTGGCTCACACCGTGACGCTGGCGCTCGCGACGCTGGGGATCATCAACATCCCCGATGAATGGATGTGGCTCGTGGAGGCGATCATTGCGCTCTCCATCACATGGGTCGCCATCGAGAACATTCTCCAGCCGCGCATGGGCTGGCTGCGCCCCGCGATCGTCTTTGTCTTTGGCCTTCTACACGGCTTGGGCTTTGCCAGCGTGCTCAGCGATTTCGGCCTCTCCCAGGGGCAGTTCGTCGTCTCCCTCATCGCCTTCAACGTGGGTGTCGAAATCGGCCAGCTCACCGTCATCCTCAGCGCTTTCGTGCTGATCATGGTGGCCGTCTGGGCCGCGCGCGTTGGGCGCCTCGATGATCCGGAGGAGGCCATGGTCCGTGACCTGCCGGAGATGTACCGCGCCAACGCTATCTTAGGCTCCATCATCATCGGCCTCGTCGGCGCGTACTGGTTCGTGGAGAGAGCGTTTTTGTGATGACATCCCAAGCATCGCGGTGGACGACATGAGCCAGCTTCGGGGCCCCGCCCTCGGTGCCGCTCTCATCTCGGGTGCGATGCTGATCTTCACGGTGATGTCGGGCTTTATCAAAGCCGCAGACGTGCCCGCAGGGCAGGCGGTGTTCTTCCGGTCCTTCTTTGCGATCCCGGTGATCTTTGCTTGGCTTTGGCGCACGGGGCATTTGCATGACGGGCTCAAGACCGTGCGTTGGCAAAGCCACGTGCTGCGCGGCGTCGTCGGCACCTCTGCCATGGGCCTCGGTTTCGCGGGGCTCCTTTACCTGCCGCTGCCAGAGGTGACGGCGATCCGCTTTGCGACGCCGATCATCCTCGTGGTGTTGGCCGCCTTGATGTTGGGGGAGCGGTTCCGCTTCTTCCGCTTAGGGGCGGTTCTCATGGGTCTTGTGGGCGTGATGATCATCATCTGGCCCCGGCTAGGTGGCTCGGTCAGTGATGCCGCGACGTTGGGGGCGATCCTGACGCTGGGCTCTGCGGCGTTGGCGGCGCTAGCGCAGGTCTTTGTGAAGGGTATGGCCGGGCGGGAAAGCACCTCGGCCATCGTCTTCTACTTCTCACTGACGGCGACGCTTCTGGGCCTCTCGACGCTGCCCTTTGGCTGGGTCTGGCCCACGGCGGAGCAGGCAGCTTACCTTATCGGCGCGGGCCTTATTGGCGGGATCGGTCAGATCCTGCTGACCTCAAGCTACCGCTTCGCGGACGCAGGCGCGCTCGCGCCATTCACCTATTCGGCGATGGTCTGGGCATTGCTTGTTGGCTGGATCTGGTTTGCGGAGGTGCCTACGGCGCAGATGCTCTTGGGCTCCCTCATCGTGATCGCGGCGGGCTCCCTCATCGTGTGGCGCGAACGCCAGCTCGGTAAGGATGAAACCGCCCGCCGCAAAGTTCGGGCGAAGGGCCTGCAGTAGGCCCTTCCGTGTCTTAGGCGCGGACCAGTGCCTCGTAGTCTTCGGCGACGCCTTTGGTCAGCGCGCCCACTTCGAAGTTGTAGTCACCGATCTGGCCCACAGGGGTCACTTCGGCGGCCGTGCCAGTCAGCCAGCACTGCTCAAAGCTCTCAAGCTCGGACGGCATGATGACCCGCTCGTTCACCTTGATCTGACGCTCCTTGAGGCGGCGGATGATCGTCTGGCGCGTGATGCCGTTCAGGAAGACATCGGCCGTGGGCGTGTGCACTTCGCCGTCCTTCACGAAAAAGATGTTGGCGCCGGTGCATTCGGCCACATAGCCGCGGTAATCCATGAAGAGCGCGTCCGAGCAGCCTTTAGCCTCGGCCGCGTGCTTCGAGGTCGTGCAGATCATGTAAAGACCTGCGGCCTTGGCGTGCACGGGGATCGTCTCGGGCGAGGGGCGCTTCCACTTGGCGATGTCGATCTTGGCGCCTTTGTATTTGGCGTCGCCGTAGTAGGAGCCCCATTCCCAGGCGGCGATGGCCACGTTGACGGGGTTCTTGGCAGACGCGACACCCATGTCTTCACCCGCACCGCGCCATGCAACGGCGCGCACATAGGCGTCAGAGAGGCCGTTCACCTGCAGCACTTCGGCCTTGGCGGCTTCGAGTTCGTCCACTGTGTAGGGGATCTCAAAGTCCAGCTCGCGCGACGAGAAGTGCAGCCGCTCCGAGTGTTTGCGGCTTTCAAAGATTTTGCCGCCATACGCGCGCTCCCCCTCGAAAACCGAGGAGGCGTAGTGCAGCGCGTGGGTCAGAATGTGCACATTGGCCTGGCGCCAATCTACCATCTGGCCGTTCATCCAGATCTTGCCGTCGCGATCATCATATGCGCCTGCCATGGGGGCCTCCTCTTGCGCCTGGTATTTGCATTAATTGCGCAAGAACGTCCGCATCGGACATAATGTTGCTCAATTTCAAGGAATCGCTACCAATCCCGTCTTGGAATGTCAACAAGGCTGACGTATTCTGCTGAAAACGTGAGCGAGCCAAGAAAGCCCTACCCGTGTCTACAGACGAAAAGCTGATGAAAGGCATCGAGGCGATGTTCTTTGCCTATCGAGGCTTTACCCAAGATCCCGACCGAATTCTTGCCCAGCACGGCTACGGGAGAGCGCATCACCGCGCAATCCATTTCATTCATCGCTGGCCGGGGACGACCGTGTCGAACCTGCTCTCGATCCTCGGAGTGACGAAGCAATCGCTGAACCGCGTTCTGCGCGCTTTGATCGAGGACGGCATGGTTGAGAGCGCCAAGGGCACGGTCGACAAGCGCGAGCGGCATTTGACGCTGACGGAGGCGGGATCGGCGTTGGAGGCCGAACTGAGCGAGGCGCAATCCGCGCGGGTTCAGGCTGCCTATGCCAGCGCGGGGCCTGAGGCGGTGGCAGGTTTCGAACTCGTGCTTGAAGCGATGATGGACCGAGACCTCTTCGGCCATTATACACGGCTGGGAGACGATCGCGGTACGGACAGGGGAGAGACGTGATGGAACTCGATCCGCATCTGTTGATCGTCGACGATGACGAACGCATCCGGACGCTTCTGCAGAAATACTTGATGCGCCACGGCTTTCTCGTGAGCGCCGCGCGTGATGCCGCTCATGCCCGGCGGGTGCTGAGCGGGCTCGATTTCGATCTGATCGTGCTCGATGTGATGATGCCGGGCGAAGACGGAATGGCGCTGACGAAGAGCCTGCGGGAGGAGCGAGAGACGCCGATCCTTCTGCTCACGGCCAAGTCTGAGACGGGCGACCGGATCGAGGGTCTGACCGCCGGCGCGGATGATTATCTTGCCAAGCCCTTTGAGCCGCAGGAGCTTCTTCTCAGGATCAATGCGATCCTGCGCCGTGTGCCGAAGGAAGAGACAGAAAATGCCGTGCCCAAGGTGCTGCATCTGGGCACCCTGCGCTACGACGTCGAGAAGTCCGAGATGTGGCAGGGCGATGCTCGTATCCGCTTGACCTCCACCGAGGTGCAACTGATGCGCATCTTCTCGTCTCGTCCGGGTGAGCCGATCAGCCGAGGTGAGCTCGTCGAAGAGCTGGGCCGCGACGGGGGCCAGAGCCAAGAGCGCGCGGTGGACGTGCAAATCACGCGCCTGCGGCGGAAGGTAGAAGCCGATCCCAAGCAGCCGCGCTACCTGCAGACGGTGCGCGGCGCCGGCTACATGCTTCAGCCTGACTGAGTTTGGGGACGGGGCCCGCCCGCCTCCCTCCTGCGCGTTTCACGCTTGGACCTGAGGGGGCGCCGCTGCGCGGCGGGGTGCTGGCTTCGTGTATCTAAAGCACGAGGCAACTGGTTGACCCTTGGCGATCTGGGGACGACACTGGCCCAGCTTTTCTTGACTTAGGTGATCGCCATGACGCGCTTTTCTTCACTTGTTCCTTTCCTCGCCGGTAGCCTTCTAGCTTCGCCCGTTTTCGCAGATCTGTCCGCCGAGGAGGCCTGGCAACTCTATCGGGAGACCAATGCTGAGGCGGGTGATTTCAGCTTTGAAGGCGCAGATGTTAGCCGAAATGAGGTCACGGTTACGGGGGCCACGCTTGTTCTTGGGGATGACCTCAACACCGTCGTTGTGGAACTCGGCACCTTGGTCTTCGCGGAGGCCTCCGGTGGTGTGGCCCTGACGCTCGCCCCGCGCATCCCGATGCAGATGGAATTCGACGTTGAGGGCGACCGTGCCGAGGTTCAGGCCGCCATCTTGATGGGGGGGTCGGACATTGTCTTGAGCGGGTCGGCGGACGAAATGATCCAGACCTATTCCATCGCCCAAATGGAATTCGTCATCGAAGAAATCGAAGATATGCCCGAAGGCATGACCTTCGACATCTCCGCGACGCTGATGAACTTGAATGGGCAGACGTCACTTTCCGGCAGCGACACCCGTGCGGCGGCTTTCTCCGCAACGGCCGACAGCTTGGTTTATGACGTCTCTGCGGTGAATCCCCAGGACGGCAACTTCTCCATGGACGCCGCATTGAACGGCATTGGAATGACGGGCACGTCCAACTTCCCGACTGGCTTCGCAGCGATGCAGGCGGGCACCCTGTTCCAAAACCCTGACTACGCGCTTGATGCGGTGCTCAATACCCAGTCGCTTTCCCTATCTGCCTCGTTCTCGGATCCCTCGGGGGATGGCGCGTTTGAGATGGCAGCTGGGGCCGGATCTGTAGCCATGGACATCTCAGACGGGGCGGTGGCCTACGACGGTGGTCTCGACGGGCTCGAAATGTCCGCAGCGGTGCCGGACCTGCCGCTTCCGGTGAATGTGAACCTCGCGCGCTATGGCTATAAGGTCTCTATGCCGATGGTGCCGACCGAGGAAGTCCGCCCAATGGCCTTCGGGATCGATTTGATCGGGCTCGAGATCGATGATTTCCTGTGGAACCTCTTCGACCCAGGCACGGTGCTGCCGCGTGATCCAGCAGATCTCACCTTCCTGGCGAACCTCACGGGGCGCTGGCTGGTGGACATCACCGACCCGGATGCGCCGATGCAAGCGATGCTCGCAGGGGACTCCATCTTCGAAGTTGAAACGGCCGATATCTCCAATCTGCGGCTTTCGGCAGCTGGGAGTGAGCTTACGGGCAAGGGCGCCTTCACCTTCGACAACGATGATCTCTTCACCTTCGACGGCATGCCGGCGCCCGATGGCGGCGTGGATCTCAAGCTCGTGGGGGGCAACGGCTTGATCGACAAGCTCGTCCAGATGGGCCTCCTCCCGCAGGAGCAAGCCATGGGCGCGCGCATGATGCTTGGCCTCTTTGCGGTGCCGGGCGAGGGCGAAGACACCCTTACATCGCGCATCGATGTGACACCTGACGGTCAGGTTCTCGCGAATGGCCAGCGCATCCGTTAACGCGTGCACCTTGGCAATTGGCGGGCGGCGGATTACCTGCTGCCGCACGCCTCAAGTTCAAGGAGCCGCTCATGACCCCGCTTTCCGACCTCGCCGAACGTACTCTCAGCGAAGCCAAGCGCGCTGGAGCTGATGCGGCGGATGTGCTTGCTGTCACCGGGACCTCGGTCTCGATCGATGTGCGCGGCGGCGCGTTGGAGGAAGCGACGCGCGAGGAAGGCACCGACATTTCGCTGCGCGTGCTCGTTGGTCAAAAACAGGCACTCGTCTCGATCTCTGACACCTCGGCGGACGCACTGCAGGAAATGGCAGATCGCGCGGTGGCCATGGCCCGCGAAGCGCCTGAGGATGCCAGCCTTGGCCTCGCTGACCCTGCGCAGATGGCCGGCGGCCTCGACGCCGCTACGCTCGATCTAAATGACCCGGCGGATGAGCCCGATCCCGCCCACCTTCAGGAAATGGCACGCGCCGCAGAAGCCGCTGCGCTTGCCGTCGAGGGTGTGATGCAGACCCAAGGGGCGGGCGCGGGCTATTCCCAGCGAGATATCGTGCTGGCGGGCTCGAATGGCCTTGCCATGCGCACACAGCGTACAGGCTCCAGTCTGTCCTGCGTGGCCATCAGCGGTGAAGGCACAGGGATGGAGCGGGACTACGACGGCGACAGCCGCGTCTACATGGCTGACCTGCGCAGCGCCGAAGAGATCGGGCGAACCGCAGGCGAGCGCTGCGTTGCCCGCGCGGGTGCCAAGAAACCACCGACGGGGTCCTACCCGGTACTCTTTGATGAGCGCGTGGCATCGAGCCTTGTCGGCCATGTGCTACAGGCCATTAATGGCAGCTCGGTCGCGCGAGGAGCGTCTTGGCTTCGCGACGCAGAAGGTGAACAGGCGCTGCCAAAGGGGATGCACCTGACAGAAGATCCGCTCCGCAAGCGCATGCTCTCTTCGCGCATCATGGATGCCGAAGGGCTCGCGACGGTGAAGCGTAACTGGATCGAAGACGGCGTGCTCACCGGGTATGTCTGTGACCTAGGCACGGCGCGCAAGCTCGGGCGCGAGAGCACGGCCAACGCCTCGCGCGGGATCGGCTCCGGACCATCTCCCTCCACCTCGAACATCGAGCTCACTCAGGGTGAAAAATCCCGGGATGATCTGGTGAAAGAGATGGGCACGGGCCTCCTCATCACCTCGATGATTGGTCAGACAATCAATCCCAACACGGGCGACTATTCGCGCGGGGCGGCGGGCTTTTGGGTCGAAAACGGCGAGATCACCTATGCCGTCAACGAGTGCACTGTCGCGGGTAACCTGCGCGACATGCTCGCCACCATCGTGCCCGCCAATGACGCGCGCACTTGGACGGGCCGCATCATCCCCTCGCTCCTCGTAGACGGGCTGACCCTTGCCGGAGCCTAAGAGCGACCTTTCGCTCCTACTTGAGGCCGCCGAGGAAGCGGGCGCAATTGCGCTGTCGCACTTCCAGCGTGACCCCGAAACCTGGGACAAAGGCGATGGCGCGGGGCCGGTGACCGAGGCGGACCTCGCGGTTGACGCTATGCTGCGGCGTGATCTGCTCGCCGCGCGGCCCTATGGTTGGCTCTCAGAAGAAACCGAAGATGATCCTGCGCGCCTGTCGGCAGAGCGGCTCTTTATCGTGGACCCAATCGATGGCACCCGCGCCTTTATCAGCGGTTCGAAGACTTGGGCGATCTCAATCGCCGTTGTCGAAAATGGGGTGCCGGTCGCAGGCGTCGTGCACCTTCCCGCCCATGGGCGCACCTTCGCGGCCGCCAAGGGGGAAGGCGCGACACTGAACGGTGACGCGCTTACGGCCTCAACGGTGATGCCGGGCGATGAGACGATCCTTTCGGCCAAGGTGAACTTCTCCCCGAAGTTCTGGCGCGAGGTGCCGCCGCAGCCCGAACTCGCGTTCCGGTCGTCATTGGCCTACCGCCTCGCCGCCATCGCACAGGGCCGCTTTGATGCAATGCTTACGCTGAGGTCGACTTGGGAATGGGACGTGGCGGCGGGCACGCTTCTCGCGCAAGAGGCAGGCGCGCGCGTTGTCACGACCGAGGGCACCGCGCCGCGCTTCAACTCGCCCTCTGCGGCGCTGCCTGGCATCCTCGCGGGCGCACCATCGCTGATTGATCACTACCTTGCCCATGGGCCGCGCTTGCCCGCTGCCTGAGCCGCGCTTAGGGTGCGCGCCAAACGACGACAACAAAGGCCCGCAACCATGACCCAACGCCTGCATCTTGTTTTCGGGGGCGAGCTCGTCGATCCGACGAAGAACGTGTTCAAGGATGTCGATGATATCCACATCGTCGGCATCTTCCCGAACTACGCCGCCGCCTATGACGCGTGGAAAGCTGAGGCACAGCGCACCGTGGATAACGCGCACATGCGCTACTACATCGCCCATCTCCACAAGCTGCGCGACGAAGAGGCACCCGCCTCGCCCACCGAAGAACTGGGCAACTGAGGCGCGAGTGTCCGAGGCCGACGCCCCTCTGATCTGGTTCCATGTCCCCAATGAGAGCCGGCTTACCGCGGTCGAGCAATTGGCCGACCGGCTCAGCGCGGAACTCCCGGACATTCGCATTTTGATCACTGTGGCCACGTTGCCTGCCCAAACACGGCGCGGGAACGTGACCTATCAGTCCCCTCCCGGCGAAGCGCGCAGCATGGTGGTGGCGTTCTTGCAGCATTGGCGCCCGGCTGTGCTCGTCTGGGTGGGCGTGAGCCTCGATACGATGATCCTGGCCGAAGCTGAGGCACAGCGCGTTTCAATGTTCATGATCGATGCGCGCTTTGGCGATCTCGTCTTCACCCGCGCACCTTGGCAGCGGATGCGCATGAAGAAGGCGCTGCGTGCTTTTTCGCGCTTGCTCGCCGTGGAGATCGCCGATGCGGACGAGCTTCGCTACATGGGCGCCCGACCGTGGCTGATCGAAGTTTCGGGGCCGTTGCAAGCTGGTGCTATTGCGCTGTCGCACAACGAGGCGGAGCGCGCCTTTCTGGCCGAAATCCTCGCCTCGCGCCCCATGTGGTACGCGACTGACCTGCCGATGAACGAGCTCTCCTACGCCCTCGATGCGCAGGCGCATGTATTGCAACGGGCGCACCGTTTCCTGTTCGTCGTGACGCCTGCTGATCCTGAGGATGCTGAAGCGATGGCCGAAGCCGCCCGCGCCCGTGGTCTGCGCGTCGTGTGTCGGTCTGAGACCGATGAAGTCGACCCAGAGGATCAGGTCGTGATCGCAAATATCGAAGGGGAGCATGGACTTTGGTACCGCTTGGCACCGCTGACCTACATGGGCGGCACGCTCACCAGCGGACAGAACCGCGATCCGTTCGAGCCTGCGGCGCTGGGCTCGGCCATTGTGCACGGCAACCGGACCGTAAACGCGCGCGATAACTTCTCTCGTCTGCAGGCTGCGGCGGCGAGCAGGGTCATCGGGAACCCCGCTGATCTGGGCCCCGCGCTTGCGGCGCTTTCAACGCCAGACCAAAGTGCGCGCTTGGCCCATGACGCTTGGGATGTCTCGTCCCGTGGGGCCCAGGTCACGGACCGCGTGGTGGCGCTCGTCACCCGTGCGCTGAAGGCCGCTTGATGCGCGCGCCCACTTTCTGGTTTGAGCCTCCGGGCCTCCGGTCGACGCTTCTGGCGCCTCTTGGTTGGACCTATGGGGCCCTGACGGCCCGCCGTGTCGCGCAGGAGCCGAAGTATCGTCCACCGGTCCCAGTCATTTGCGTGGGCAACATCAACGCAGGCGGGACGGGTAAAACACCCACGGCCATTGCTCTCGTGCAGATGCTT
>JBCBFV010000014.1:0-19500 GCA_038527425.1 Pseudomonadota bacterium | reverse complement strand
AGGCGATCGCGGATTTCATCCTGTCTGAGGTCGGGCTGTGAGCTGGGATAGGATCGCCATGGTCGATTGGTCCGGCGGAGGCGACCGCGGGGCCAAGCCCACAAAGGACGCCATCTGGATCGGAAGCGCACGCGGCGGCGTTTCCGAAGAACCGCAGTACTGCCGGAACCGCGTCGTCGCTGAAGAGCGCCTGTCCGCTATTATCGAGGAGGCCAGCGCCGCTGGCGAACGCCTCCTCATCGGGTTCGACTTCCCCTTTGGCTACCCCACTGGTTTCGCACGCGCCGTCACGGGCTCAGATGATCCGCTGGCCCTTTGGGCCAACCTCGCCCAGCGCCTGCCCACCACAAAGGACGGGCGCGAGCGGGTCGAGGTTGCCGCAGACCTCAACGCGCTCTTCCCGGGCGACGGCCCTTTCTGGTTCGATCCCTTCGGCAAGGGCACTGTGCCGCTTAAGAAACCGGCGAGCTTCCCCATCACCGAGTGGCGCGAGGCGGAGCGTCAGACCAAAGGCGCCTTCTCCTGCTGGCAGATCGGTGGTGCTGGCTCCGTTGGCTCCCAAGCGCTGACCGGCATCGCGAGCCTCGAGCGCCTGCGCCAACGCCATGGCGCCTCGATCTGGCCGTTCGAGCCCCTCACCGCGCCGGTGGCCTTCGTTGAAATCTGGCCCTCGCTCATCGCGGATGCCGTGGCAGCAGGCCAGCAAGAGGGTGAGATCAAGGACGCGGCCCAAGTCCGCATTCTCGCAGAAGCGTTCTCGCGCCTGTCGCCAGACGAGCTTGAGGCAATGCTTGATGTCGACGCGCAGGAGGAAGGCTGGATCCTAGGCCTCAGGCATGAGGAAACGTTGAGAGCTGCCGCACGCCAAGGGCGGCTCCGTAACGACTGCTTTGCGCTGCCACCCGGCGTCGATTGGACACCAGTTGATGATGCGCTGGCCATGCTGCGCGAACGGCTCGCGCCTGTAACAGGGGAAGAGACCCTCGGTCTAGATCAGGCCGCCGGCCGGATTGCAGCGGCGGATGTCACGGCCCTGCGCTCCCACCCGCCAGCTGCGAATTCGGCGGTGGATGGCTATGGGCTCGCCGCAGGGCTTGCGCCGGGGCTTCATCATATCCCGCTCGTTGAGGGGCGGGCTGCAGCCGGGGCGCCTTATGGGCACGCCTTGCCCGAGGGCAAAGCCGTCCGCATCCTGACAGGCGCCACTCTGCCCGAAGGCGTCACCACCGTCGTCCTCGAAGAGGATTGCCGCGTGACCGAGACTCATTTGAGCGTTGAGGGGCCGCTGAAGCACGGCGCCAATGCGCGGAAAGCGGGCGAAGACGTCTCAGCGGGCGATGCGATCGTGACAGCCGGGCGCCAGATCACGCCCGCCGACCTCGCGCTGATGGCGGCGACGGGGCGGGGCGATGTGAGCGTCCGTAAGAAGCTGCGCGTGGGTGTGCTGTCGACAGGCGATGAGCTGCGCGCGGCGGGCGACCCATTGGCCCCCGGTCAGATCGGGGATGCGAACCGCCCCATGCTGTTGGCCGCGATTGATGCCATGGGGCACGAGGCGGTCGACCTCGGCATCTGCCGCGACGATCGCGAGGCGCTGCGAGGGGCCTTCAACGGCGCAGAAACGGATGTGCTGATCACCTCCGGCGGCGCTTCAGCGGGGGAGGAAGACCACGTCTCCGCCCTGCTCACGGAAACCGGCACCATGGCGCTGTGGCGCGTCGCGGTGAAACCAGGGCGTCCGCTGGCGCTTGGGATGTGGGACGGGATGCCCGTTTTTGGCCTGCCCGGAAATCCGGTGGCGGCGCTCGTGTGCACCCTCATCTTTGCGCGCCCTGCCCTTGGGCTGCTTGCAGGTGCGGGCTGGTCCGAGCCGCTTGCGCTGACCGTTCCGGCGGCGTTCTCCAAGCGAAAGAAAGCCGGGCGGCGCGAGTACCTGCGTGCCCGCCTTGTGGATGGCGCGGCAGAAGTCTTCGCCTCGGAAGGATCGGGCCGGATCAGCGGGCTCAGCTGGGCCGACGGTTTGGTTGAGCTTCCGGACGGCGCGCTGGATGTCTCCCCCGGCACGCCCGTTCGATATCTGCCTTTCGCGGGACTGATCGGATGAAGATCACTGTGACGCCGGGCTTCAAGGAAGCGCATCGCGATGATGTGGCTTTCCTCTTCTGGGAGGCGTTTCAGGGCAAACTTGCACCGTCGCTCGGCACCTCCGAGAAGGCGCTACGCTTTATCGCGCAAGGCCTCAGGCAGGACTTTGCGTTCTCGGCCCAAGATGACGAGGGCAACCTGCTGGGTGCGGCGGGGATCAAGACGCAGAAGGGCGGCTTCCTGACGGGCAGCTACAGCGACATCGCGGCCATCTATGGACCCATCAGCGCAATATGGCGCTCGGCAGTGCTCGAGATGTTTGAACGCAAGCTCACGCCAGGTGTCCTCCAGATGGACGGGATTTTCGTGGCCGAAGGCGCGCGCGGGCTGGGCGTGGGTACGAAACTTCTCGATGCCGTCGTTTGGACGGCGCGCATGAACCGCTGCACCCAAGTGACCCTTGACGTTGTGGAAGAAAACACGCGCGCGCGGGCGCTTTATGAGCGCTACGGCTTTCGGGAAACAGGGCGCGTGACGGCGGGGCTCATGGCGCCACTCATGGGCTTCAAGGAAGCCACGACGATGGCGCTCGACGTTAGCTGAACATCCCCGTCACGCGGCCGAGTAGCATGAACGCGCGCGCGGTGCGGGTGTCGGACAGGGCCGCAATCTCCTCATCGCTGGCTTCAGGCGCGAAATCCGCGAGGATTTGGTCAAATCGGCGCAGGAAGTGGTGGGCGGTGTCCCGGAAGATCGCGTCAGAGCGCATGCGGCCCGCAGCTAGTGCGAGGGACGAACGATCGCGAATGCCACCAAGTGCCGCAATGGGGCGCCCGCGTTCGCCTTCCGCAAAGCGGCGCCAAACTTCAGGCTTGGCGCGGTCTGGGCGGAGATCGTCCATGTAGATCCCGTCCTGGCTGAGCAACGTCAGCAAGTCCTGGCTGGCCTGCACGACACCGGCGGCTTTGCGGTCCTTCAACGCGCGGCGCAGTGCAGCGAAACCTTCGCGGTCCTCGGCGGTCTCCGGGAAGTTCAGCGCGCGAATAAGGTCCGCATGGGCCAGCGGCGGGGCCAAATCTTCAGCGGTCGTGCCCAGTGCCAGCGCCGGCTGATCGTCCACCGGGTTCGGGTCAGCGGTTGTCTTACGCGTCGTGGAGAACGCGGGCGCAGGCGGTTCCTTGTTCTGAACCATCTCCTGCACTTGACGCTCCACGGTCGAGGTTGGAACCAGCCCGGCGGATTGCCGGTCCGCCACATAGGTCTGCCGCATGGCATCAATCGCCGCCTGAAGCCGCTGGCTTTCCTCCTTCACGACCCGGGCCGACCGCGCCGCCGACGCCGCCACCCAGATGATCGAGACGGGCAGGAAGACCGCGAGCAACGTCATGACAAAACTCAAACGATCCATGTTCTCCGGCGCGAAAATCGCGGTGCCGCCAAGGCCCAGAAAGAAGATCGCCGACCCCAAAAGCCACACGCCCGACAGGGCAATGGCGATGATCTCGACCGAAGACATGCCCCCTTCACCCTTGCTCTCGAAGATACCGAGAGAGGGTGGCACCGGTTTGTGGTCGACCTGTTCTTTGGGAGCGTCAGAAGACATGTATCTCGCTAGGGCTCAGACGAATTTGATGCTCAGGATTTCGTAACTGCGGGTGCCGCCAGGTGTGCGGACCTCGACGCTGTCGCCCTCATCCTTCCCGATGAGCGCACGCGCAAGGGGTGATTTGATGTTGAGCTTACCGTTTTCGATATCCGCCTCGGGTTCGCCAACGAGCTGGTAGGTCTTTTCCTCGTCGGTGTCCTCGTCAACGATCTCAACCGTGGCGCCAAACTTGATCGTCCCCGACAGCTTGGCCGGGTCCATGATGTCGGCGAGAGACATCACGGCCTCGATCTCCTTGATCCGACCTTCGATAAAGCCCTGCTTCTCGCGCGCAGAATGATACTCGGCGTTTTCTTTCAGATCGCCCAGCTCACGCGCTTCAGCGATTGCTTTGATAATGGCGGGGCGCTCGACGCTCTTGAGATGCTTCATCTCGCTCTCGAGCTTGTCGGCGCCTGCACGCGTCAGCGGTATCTTTTCCATCATGCGCTCCTTCTTTGGGGCGGCCCGAGTTAACTAAGGGTCGCGTGATGTGACCCATGTGCCGTCCTATTTGCAAGCTTGAAGGCCCTAAACCGGCAATGAGCCGCATAAGCCGGCCCCCTGCGCATTCGCAACAGGCAAGCGCATGCGAGTCACCCCTAATTGGCGCCAATCGACGGCCCAGAAATTCCGCGGAGATGGTTCCCATAGTGGTCGCGCTGACACTCGGCGCGGCACTTATTCAAATCACTGGCAAAAAATGAGAGACGCTACGTCGCATTCGGCCTGTTTTACGTCCCGTCCCGATTGACGCTTTGGGAAAGCGAACTTTATCTAACCTCAAGTTTAAACGGGGTTTGTAATGGCTGAGATCGAACGCGAAGCAATGGAATACGACGTGGTTATCGTCGGTGCAGGCCCGGCGGGGCTCTCAGCGGCGATCCGTCTGAAACAACTCGATGAAAACCTCGAGGTCGTGGTCCTCGAAAAGGGCTCCGAAGTGGGCGCGCACATCTTGTCGGGCGCGGTGCTTGACCCCTCGGGTCTGAACGCTCTGATCCCCGACTGGAAAGAGCGCGGCGCGCCGATCAATGTCGAGGTCGAAGAAGACAATTTCTACATGCTGGGTGAAGCCGGTTCGATCCGCATCCCCAATGCGGTGATGCCGCCGCTGATGAACAACCATGGCAACTACATCGTCTCCATGGGCAACGTGTGCCGCTGGATGGCTGAGCAGGCCGAGGAAATGGGCGTCGAAATCTTCCCAGGCATGGCGTGTTCCGAGCTCGTCATGGGCGAGAACGGCGAAGTAAAGGGCGTTGTCGCCGGTGAATTCGGCCTCGAGGCCGACGGCTCCCAAGGGCCGGGCTACGAGCCGGGCATGGAGCTGCACGGCAAATATGTCTTCCTCAGCGAAGGCGTGCGCGGGTCGCTCTCCAAAGAGGTGATCGCCAATTACAACCTCGACGCCAATTCCGAGCCGCAGAAATACGGCCTCGGAATGAAAGAGATTTGGGAGATCGATCCCGCCAAGCACAAAGAAGGCACCGTGACCCACACGATGGGTTGGCCGCTTGGGTCGAACGCGGGCGGCGGCAGCTTTGTCTACCACCTCGACAACAACCAAGTTTACGTGGGCTTCGTTGTTCACTTGAACTACGCCAACCCGAACGTCTTCCCCTACATGGAATTCCAGCGGTTCAAGCATCACCCGATGATGAAAGACCTGCTCGAAGGCGGAAAGCGCGTGGCCTACGGCGCACGTGCGATCTCCGAGGGCGGCTGGCAGTCGATCCCGCAGACGGCCTTCCCGGGCGGCTGCCTTCTGGGCTGCTCGGCAGGCTTCGTGAACGTCCCGCGCATCAAGGGCAACCACAACGCCATGTTCTCCGGCATGCATGCCGCGGAAGCCGCGCATGAGGCGATCCAGGCGGGCCGCGCTGGCGATACGCTGAGCGCGTACGATGACGCCGTGCGGTCGGGCCCAATCGCGCAGGACCTCAAGCCCGTGCGCAACGTGAAGCCGCTCTGGTCGAAGTACGGCCTTCTGGCTTCGCTCATGGGTGGTGGTGCTGACATGTGGGCAGCGACGCTCTTCGGGTTCAACCCGCTGGGTACGCTCAAGCACGGCAAGACGGACGCCGCCGCGACCGAGAGCGTCTACTATCACAAGCCCATCGATTACCCGAAGCCCGACGGTAAGCTGAGCTTTGATCGCCTCACGAACGTGAGCTTCGCGATGACGAATCACGAAGAAAGCCAGCCCGCGCACCTCAAAGTGCAGGATACGGACGCGCCGATCTTCGAACACCTCCACAAATACAACGAAACCGCGCAGCGCTACTGCCCGGCGGGCGTGTACGAAGTGGTTGCAGAGCCTGAAAAACCTGCGCGTTTCGTGGTTAACTTCCAAAACTGCGTGCACTGCAAAACATGCGACATCAAAGATCCGTCGCAGAACATCATTTGGAAGACGCCGCAGGGCGGCGATGGCCCAAATTATCCCAACATGTAAAAATGTGATCGAGATGGGCGGCCAAATGGCCGCCTTTCTTCTTTTGCCTCATTGACTCGTAATATTCGGGCCGTAGCCTCCCTCGGAAGGGCACGTTGGGACGCCCGGGGGAGATTATATGAGGTATGTGGCGAAGGGTTTTGCCCGCTGCGCGTTTGTTGCGCTTTCTCTGACGGCCGGCATGGGATCGGCACAAGAACTGGCACCGGGCGCTGCGGGGGCATACCTCGCGGCCAGACAGGCCAGCGTGAACAACGACTATAACGCCGCCGCGCGGTTCTACGGCGAAGCCATGGCCTATGAGCCGGGCAACATGGCGCTGACCGAAAACGCGATGTCTGCGCATATGGCGCTGGGTGATTTCACCCGCGCTGAGCGGTTGGCCCAGCGCATGGTCGCAGCAGGCTCCACAAGCCAGATCGCACATATGGCGCTGATCGTGGACGAAGCTGAGCGCGGCGCCTACAGCGAGATGAGCGCAGCCTTCGAGGCTGGCACACGTGTCGGCCCCCTTGTGGACGGCTTGCTGCGTGGGTGGGCCGCCATTGGCGACGGTCGCTTTGAAGACGGCATGGCAGCCTTCGACGAGATCGCGGACCGCCAGGGCCTGAGACCCTTTGCAGCGCACCACAAAGCGCTGGCCTATGGCTTTGCCGGTGAATTTGAGAGCGCCGCAGACATCTTCTCTGGCGCGACCTATGGCGCGCTGCCCGATAACCGACGTGGCTTGATGGCCAATGTGATGGTGCTCAGCCAGCTTGGCCGCAACGATGATGCGCGGGCCGAAATGGGCCGCGTCATGGGTCCAGAGCTCGACGCGACGTTCACGTCGCTCGACGCACGCCTCGCCGCCGGTGAGACACTCCCATTCTCGGAAGTCATGTCGGCGGCCGATGGCATGGCCGAGGTCTTCTACACCGTCTCAAACGCGCTCGATGGCGAGGCCGCTGACAGCTACGCCCTCCTCTATTCTCGCGTGGCCGAAGCCCTGAACCCACGGCACATCGAGGCGCTGCTTTTGTCCGGCAGCTACTTGGAACGACTTGGCCGTCCCGAGCTTGCAACGCTCGCTTACGACCGCGTGCCGCGTGAGGCGCCGGAGTACATCACCGCTGAGATGGCGCGGGCAGATGCCCTGCGTGCCGCCGATCGTCCGGACGCGGCGGCCGAGGCTATGCAACAGCTCGTCAAAGCCTATCCGGAGGTTCCAGCCGTCCACGCCAAACTCGGCGACACGCTGCGCCGGTTGGAGCGTTTCGGAGACGCCGTGAAAGCCTATGACGCGGCACTCTCCCTCCAGGGCGAGCCTCACCCGGACCATTGGTTCTCCTACTTCGCACGCGGCATCAGCAACGAGCGTCAGGATAACTGGCCCGCCGCTGAAGCTGACTTCCGCATGGCGCTTGAGCTTCGGCCCAATCAGCCGCAAGTCATGAACTATCTGGGCTACACGCTCGTCGAGAAGAACCTGAAGCTCGACGAAGCGCTTGAGCTGATCGAAGCGGCAGCCATCGCGCGGCCTGACAGCGGCCACATCCTCGATAGTCTTGGGTGGGTTCTTTACCGCCTCGGTCGCTACGACGAAGCCGTGGGACCGATGGAGACCGCCGTCGAGCTTATGGCGACAGACCCGATCATCAACGATCACTTGGGCGACGTTTACTGGGCCGTGGGCCGCTTTACCGAGGCGCATTTCCAGTGGCTGCGCGCCTTGAGCTTTGACCCCGAGCCTGAGGAATCTGAGCGTATCCGCCGCAAGATCGACGTCGGGCTCGATATCGTCCTCGAAGAAGAGGGGCTAGAGCCGCTTGCCGTCGCCACGGACGGCTAAGGCCTTCGCACCAGCTCAGGTCACGCTAGCCCTCCACGGAGGCGCGAGGCTCGTTGTGCCGTCTGACATCGGCGATAATGTCACCGCCTACCCCGCCAATGCGGTCGATCTCAGCATCGTGGGCGAACTGGCTGACACCGTTCCGGACGCCGACCTCGCGCGGCTGCGCAAGGCCGCGCAGCTCGGCGCAGGCGACAGAGGCGTGCGTATCGTCATCGAAAAGCTGACCCCACCGATGGATGCCAGCGCGTCGCTTGCGGCCGCGACGTTGCGCGCCGCCAGCCGGTTGACCGAGACAAAGCTTCCGCCTTTTCCACGAAGCCTTGAGCCCGATGTTGCCGCGGCCGCAACGGTGAAGTCCGCGCGTCTTCAGGGAACGATGATGGCCCCCGTAGCGCTGCCGCCCCTTTTCACCGTGCTCATCCACGCCGGCCACGAAACGCCGGATGTGCCCGCGTCCGGCGACGCCGATATGCCGGAGATTTCGTGGAATGGCGCGGAAGAGACTTTGAATGGCTTGGCCGCCCTCAGAAACGATGCGGAGCCTGCGCTGCGAGACGCGCTGCCTGAGCTTGAAGAGGTTCTCGATCAGCTGACGCTCGCCCCGGGCTGCAAATTCGCCAGGCCAGTGGGGGCCTCAGCGACCTGTCTGGGCATGTTCCCGGACCGCGCAACCGCAGTAGGAGCCGCCGCGCTTCTGTCAGCTCGCTACCCGGCGTGGTGGGTGGCCGCAGCCCAGCTTAAATGACGCGCGCGACCACGTAATCCGCCAGATCCACGAGCATCTCTTTCAACGGATGATCGGGGGCTGCATCGAGCGCCGTCTTGGCCGCGCCGGCATAGCTCAGTGCGGTCTGGCGGGTGCTCTCCAGCGCGCCACAACGCGCCATCTGCGCCATGGCTTCTTCGAGATCGCCCTCGCGCTGATCGCCTTTGCCGATGGTACGTTCCCAGAACGCCCGATCCTCACCCGCCGCGATCGTGCGGATCACAGGCAAGGTCAGCTTCCGTTCCCGGAAGTCATCGCCAATGTTCTTGCCGATGTCCCCGCCGGTCCCGCCGTAGTCGAGAAGGTCGTCGACCATCTGGAAGGCGATGCCCAGCGCGTCGCCATAGTCAAAGAGGCCTTTGACCACATCGTCGGACTGTCCGGCGATCACACCGCCCACTTCCGTGGCTGCGGAGAAGAGAGCCGCCGTCTTGCCGCGGACCACCTGGATGTAGGTGTCCTCAGTCGTGGCGATGTTCTCGGCCACCGACAGCTGCAGCACCTCGCCCTCGGCAATGGTCGCCGCCGCGTTCGACAGGATGTCGAGCACACGAAGCGATCCCGTTTCCACCATCAACTGGAAGGACCGCGCAAACAGGTAGTCGCCCACAAGGACGCTCGATTGGTTATCCCAAAGCAGGTTCGCCGTGGGCCGCCCGCGGCGCTGCTTGCTCTCATCAACAACGTCGTCATGGAGAAGCGTTGCGGTGTGGATGAACTCCACCGTGGCGGCCAAATGCACGTGATAGGGCCCCTCGTAGCCACAGAGCCGCGCAGAGGCGAGCGTGAGCATCGGGCGCAGGCGTTTGCCGCCCGCCTCAACCAGATGCGCGGTCACCTCCGGGATGCGCGGTGCATGTTCCGAGGCCATACGTTCCCGGATCAGCGTGTTCACAGCGTCCAGATCGCCAGCCAGGGCGTTCGCCATCCGCTCATGGGGTTTTGTCGCAGCGTGATCCAAGCTCATGTTCTTCATCTCGACAGCGCGGGTCGGGGCGCTTACCTCAGGGGATATGAGAGAAATCCTGCGCACCAACGACCCAACTGTCATCGCCTTCGCACAGGCACTCCTTCAAGGGGAGGACATAGCGGTTTTCACCATGGACGCAAACATGAGCGTGCTAGAAGGAAGCATAGGCATATTGCCACGCCGCATGATGGTCGCGGACCGCGATTTCTTCATGGCTCAGGCGATCCTGCGCGACAACGATATCGACCTTGGTCAGTAGAGACGCCTTTCTCGGCGGCCGCGTCGTCGTCTCGCAACCTCACGACGGGTACCGCGCGGGCGTTGATGCGGTTTTCTTAGCTGCTGCATGTCCGGCGAAGGCATCTGAAACCGTCCTGGAACTCGGGTGCGGTGTGGGGGTGGCGGCGCTGTGCTTGGCGGCCCGCTCAGGTGCTGTCGTGACAGGCGTGGAAAAGCAACCCACCTACGCGGCGCTCGCGCGCGAAAACGGGCTCGAGGTGGTGGAGACTGACCTTGCCGACCTGCCCGCCGATCTGCGCCAAAAGCAATTCCACCATGTGATGTTCAACCCACCCTATTTTGACCCATCCAAAGGGGCCGCAGCACCCAATGCTGACAGGCAGGCCGCCCGCGCAGAGGAGACGCCCTTGCCCGTTTGGTTCGACGTCGCGTTGAAGCGGCTTCGGCCCAAGGGGCATCTGACGGTGATCCACCGCGCTGAGCGTCTCCCAGACCTGCTGAACGCGATGCCCGTCCGTTTCGGCGCGGTTGAGGTGCTGCCACTACAGGCCAGGGTCGGACGCGCCGCCCACCTGATTTTGCTCCGCGCGCGCAAAGATTCGCGGACGCCATTTAAATTATTGGCACCCAAAACCATCCATGCGGCGGCGCAGCACGAGGGGGACCATCCGGATTACACCCCTGAATTTGAGAGCATTCTCCAAGACGGCGCCGCTCTAAGCTTTCGCGATTAACGTTTCAGCAACTCTTTTGAGGGCAGCATGCGCTCGCGCCTGCAGCGTGACAGACCCAAAGAAACGTGCTGTCATCTAGAGTACGTACCAAAAGGAGGATCTACATGAGCTTGAATTCCCATCTGACGGAACTGAAGCGCAAACATGAAACTCTATCCGCCGAGGTCGAAACGGCCCAGCGATCCCCCGGGGTGGATGACCTCGAAATCAAACGAATGAAGAAACAGAAGCTCCAGCTCAAGCAGGAGATCGAGCGACTTATGAGCTAGACGCTCGCGCGGCAACCACGGCCCCACTCGTGATCAGGGCCGTGGCCACCAGAAGCGCCAGCGTCGGTGTGGCGAGCCCCGCACCAATCAAAACAAGCGTAGACATAACCGGCGCAGCGTAGCTGAAGACGCCCAAAAGCTGTATGTCGCCTCGCTTGACGCCAATATCCCATACGAAAAAAGCAAGCCCGACCGGCCCAAGCCCAAGTGCGGCGATGGCCGTCCAGGTTACGCCATCGGGCGGCACAATAGTGTTCTCAAAGGCCAGGTGACCCAGCGCCGACAAGGCCGCTGTCGCGAGACAAAAGACGGTGACCGCGCCAGTGGGCACATCTTTGAAACGCCGCGACAGCACCGAATATCCCGACCAAGTCAACGCGCAGGCCAAGGCCAACAGGTAGCCCGGCAAAGCGTCCGTGCCGCCTGAGAGCCCTGTACCAATGAGGCTTGCGGCCCCAAGAAAGCCCAACAAAGCTCCGATCAGATGGCCTAAGCGCAGTCTTTCGCCTGGCAAAAGACCTGAAAACAAGACGATGAGCAGCGGCCAAAGGTAAGCAATAAGCCCGGCCTCCGCCGCAGGCGCCGCGCGTAGTGCTGAGAAATAGAGAAGGTGATAGCCCGCGAGCCCCACCACCCCGAGAACGTAAGCCGCCAAAGGCACGTCACGCAGCGCCGACCACCCCCCGGTCGCGGTCAGCCAGATCGCGCCCGTCAGCCCCCCGATCGTGAAGCACATGGCGTTCAGCTGGAGCGGCGGAACCGGCGCAGCACCCACGGTGAAGAGAGCGAGCAAAGACCAAAGCGCGATCGCGAGCGCGCCCCACGCGGTGGCGTTCATACGATGTCTCTCACATCAAAACCTTCGGCGAGCTCTCGGGTCTTCTCGATCTCGGCCAAGATCCACTCCCGAAACGCTTTGATCTGCGGCCGGTTTTCGAGCCCCTTCGGGCAGATGAAGCGGAACCGTGCTCCTGTATTGAGCGCCACCTTATACGGCGCCACGAGACGCCCTTCATGGATGTCCTTGATGCAAAGTGCCCGGCGCCCCAGCACAACGCCCACCCCAGCCAACGCCGCGTCCACCGCGTGATCGGCCTGACTGAACTGAGGCCCGTGAACCTCAGGCGGCTCAACACCCATCGTGCGGAACCACGCAGCCCAGCTGGGGCTCGGGTCAAGAAACATGATGGATTGATCCGTGATGAGCGGCGCCTCTCGCAACGCCTCCGGCGTTGGATACTTTGCCGCCATCTCAGGCAACATCACTGGCGTTACCCATTCGCGGGCAAGCGGCAGCGTATAAAGCCCCATCTCGTCCTTATGCACGCCAAAGCGGATCGCCACGTCCACAGCATCGCGGTTGAAATCCATCATCCTGAGCGATGCGGAGAAGCGAAGCTCGATCTCAGGGTGGGCTTGCGCGAACTCAAAGAGCCGCGGCGCAAGCCATTTCGCTGTGAAGGCCGGACCTGCCGTAACGGTAAGATTTGATTGATCTGTAAGTCGCCGCACAGCACGCCAGGCACCCTGAAGCGCAGCAAAACCATCGCTGCACCCCGGCGCGAGGGTGCGCCCCGCCTCCGTCAGCTCCACCGCGCGATTGAGCCTGCGGAATACGGGTTCGCCCAGATGCTCCTCCAAACTCTTGATTTGAAACGATAATGCCGCTGGCGTCACGTTCAGCTCGTCAGCGGCTTTGGCAAAAGACATATGCCGTGCGGCAGCCTCAAAGGCGCGAAGGGCGGTGAGCGGGGGAAGACGATCAGACATACATACTCAAGTATATCTTAACTGAACGGCGAACAAGTCTCGTTTGTTGTGAGCCCGATTTTACCCCATCTAAGGGTCAACGAAACGAAACACCTTTTAGGAGGCCTCGATGTTTGAAGTCGCTACGTCCACCGCACACCGTGAAGCACAAGCCCGCGCACATGCCGAACGCGGCGCCGTGTTCAGAGAGATCTTTTCCTGGATTGGCTCCGCTTTCGCGTCGAGCCCAAAGTCTGCTCCGGTCGCCTCAGCTACGGCCTAAGTAGCCGCGTGACCGAACAGAATGGGCCGCTCCGCTTGTCGGAGCGGCCCTTTTCTTTGATTACACGAAGAACTGCGCGCCGTTCGCGGAGATCGTGGAGCCGTTGATGAAGCCGGAATCCTCTGCCGCGAGGAAGGCCACACATTTGGCGATCTCTTCAGGCTCGCCCAGGCGGCCCGCAGGGATGCCTGCCACGATCTTGTCGCGGATGGCCTCATCGATGGACATCACCATCTCGGTGGCGATGTAACCCGGGCAGACAGCGTTTGCGGTGATGCCCGCGCGTGCACCTTCCTGGGCCAGCGACTTCACGATGCCCAGATCGCCCGCTTTCGTCGCGGCATAGTTCACCTGACCGAACTGGCCCTTCTGGCCGTTGATCGAGGAGATCACGATAACGCGGCCGAACTTACGCTCGCGCATGCCGGGCCAGACGGGGTGGATCGTGTTGAAAACGCCCGTGAGGTTCGTGTCGATGACCTCATGCCACTTCTGCGGCGTCATCTTGTGGAACGGCGCGTCGCGCGTGATGCCGGCGTTGGCCACGACGGTGTCGATCGGGCCGAGGTCGGCTTCGACCTGTGCGATGCCAGCGGCGGAGCTGTCGTAATCAGCGACGTTCCACTTGTATGTTTTGATGCCGGTTTCGGCGGTGAAGGCCGCAGCGGCTTCATCGTTACCAGCGTAGGTCGCAGCGACAGCGTAGCCTTGCGCCTTGAGCTCTTTAGAAATTGCAGCGCCAATACCGCGGCTGCCGCCGGTGACGAGTGCTATGCGAGACATTGGATTCCTCCGGGACTTGGGTTTGAAATGTCGTTACCTGTTGGGAGGGTTGTGCGCAATATTGTTGCGTCATGAATTTTTTCTTTACGTGGCGGCGGACGGGCAGATTTCCTGCCCGCCCTGAAAGATCAATCGCGCTCGAGGCACATGGCAACGCCCATGCCGCCACCGATGCACAGTGTGGCGAGGCCTTTCTTGGCGTCGCGGCGCTTCATCTCAAAAAGGAGCGTGTTCAGGATACGCGCGCCGGAGGCACCGATTGGGTGACCGATGGCGATAGCGCCGCCGTTCACGTTCACGATCGACGGATCCCAGCCCATGTCTTTGTTCACGGCGCAAGCCTGCGCGGCGAAGGCTTCGTTGGCTTCGACGAGGTCTAGGTCATCAACGCTCCAACCCGCTTTATCGAGCGCTTTGCGCGATGCGTAGATCGGGCCCACGCCCATGATGGACGGATCGAGACCGGCGGTCGCGTAGGAGGCAATGCGGGCGAGCGGCTCGATGCCGCGCGTTTCAGCCTCTGCAGCTGTCATCAGCAGGGCACCTGCGGCGCCGTCATTCAGGCCGGATGCGTTGGCCGCAGTCACGGAGCCCTCTTTGGTGAAGGCCGGGCGCAGTTTCTGCATGCCCTCGATCGTCGCGCCGTGGCGGATGTATTCGTCCTTATCGACGACGATGTCGCCTTTGCGCGTCTTCACCGTGAACGCCATAACTTCGTCGTCGAACTTGCCCGCGTTCTGAGCCGCTTCGGCCTTGTTCTGGGAGGCCAGGGCGAATTCGTCCTGCATATCGCGGGTGATTTGCCACTGGTCGGCCACGTTCTCGGCTGTCTGACCCATGTGGTAGCCGTTGAAGGCATCCCACAGACCGTCGCGGATCATCGTGTCGATGTACTTCATGTCGCCCATCTTGTGACCGGCGCGGAGGTGCGCTGCGTGGGGCGACAGCGTCATGTTTTCCTGACCACCAGCGGCAACGATGTCTGCGTCGCCCAGCTGAATGTGCTGAGCGGCAAGCGCCACAGCGCGCAGGCCCGAACCACAAACTTGGTTGATGCTCCACGCCGCGCTCTCTTTGGCGAAGCCCGCGTTGATGTGAGCTTGGCGCGCCGGGTTCTGACCCTGAGCTGCCGTGAGCACCTGACCGAGGATCGTCTCGCTCACCTCGCCCTTTTCGACGCCCGCGCGGGCCACGAGCTCTTCGAGCACTGCCGCGCCGAGATCGTGGGCAGGGGTGTTGGCAAAGCTGCCGCCGAATGAGCCCACCGCTGTGCGGGCTGCGGATGCGATGACGACGTTGGTCATGGAAGTGACTCCTATTGTTTCCGTCCAATATGGCGGAGCCCGGAGCCCTTTAGAGCGGGAACCGGCCCGCGCTTGAGCGCCACTTAGGGGAGTCGCCGGGGAGACGCAACGCGACACCCCGTACCACCGGAAAGAGAACCGCAATCAGCGCAAAAAGAACCGCGAAGAGACACAGAACAGCATCAAAATGCATCAGCAGGTCAGTGCGCGCAGGTTTTGAGCGTGGACCTGCACCCGCTTTGCAGCGGCTCGGGACGGCACCGCGCTCTCAAAGTGCGGCGCGGTGCACACCGAGATAGAGTTAGCCCGCAGAACGCATGGCCGCTTTCTTCCAAGGCGGCGACAGGGACGGTGCGCCAAAGTGGTAGCCCTGCAAGCAATCGATGCCGAGGCTTGTGAGGAATTCCGCATCACGCGCAGATTCCACGCTTCCTGCGACTGTGAACATGTCGAACTGCCGCCCAACCGCGTGCAGGGCCCCTACAACCACCTGATTGTCGGCGTTCCGGGCAATGTTGCGCGTGAACTTGCCGTCGATCTTCACGAGATCGAAGACGAAATCCCGCAGATAACGGAACGACGTGAAGCCCGCCCCAAAGTCATCCAAGGCGAAGGAGATGCCGCGGCCCTGAAGCTCCCTCATGAAAGAAATGACGAGCTCGGGCGTGGTCATCGCGCTTTTTTCCTCGATCTCGAGGATGAGCCGTTCCCCGATCGTCGGATTGAGCGCGAGCCCCGTCTCCAACGTCTTCATCCAGCGGGTATAGCCGATGGAGCGCGCCGACATGTTGATCGACAACCGCACATCGGGTTCCTGCGCGAGGGTTTGCAGCCCAAGCTCCAGCGTCAGGCAATCGATCATCCGACCGATTTCGGTGTCCTCAACCTCTCCCATGAAATCCTTGGCAGGGATCGGGCGCCCGGTGGCGTCCAAGATCCGAACGAGGCCCTCATAGAACGCCACATGCCCTTTCGCCGCGGCCTGCATGACAGGCTGGTAGGCCAGCACGGCCCTTTTGGAGTTCAACGCCTCCTGCACCATTTCCATGGTCGACTCGTCGCGGCTGGTGACAGCCGCGCTCAACGGGTCAACCGCACCCTGCCCCAATGCCTGGATCGGTTTTTGCCTTTTCGCCATCGTCGGTCTCCTCTGACCCCGTTATGGCCAAGAGGGGCTAATGGTGCGTAAACAAGACCCATAAACCGGAGGGTCACGCATGGAGCGTTGCGGCTGGGTCGGACAGGAACCGATCTACGAAGAGTATCACGACACCGAGTGGGGCGTGCCCGAGTACGATTCTCGCGCGCTTTGGGAAAAACTGGTGCTCGATGGCTTCCAGGCTGGTCTGAGCTGGATCACGATCCTCAAGAAGCGAGAGGCCTTCCGTGAAGCCTTCGAGGGTTTCGACCCCGAACGCGTGGCTCGCATGGGCGAGAGTGATGTTGAAAGGCTTTTGGGAAACACCGGCATCGTGCGCCACCGTGGCAAGATCGAATCTGCCATTCGCGGCGCCCGCGTTTTCGTCGAGCTGGACGATTTTTCAGGAATGATGTGGGCGTATATGGATGGCACGCCTTTGCAGAACCGCTTCAAAACGTTGAGCGAGGTCCCGGCGCAAACGCCGCTCTCCGCGAGAATTTCAAAAGACCTCAAGAAGCAGGGCTTTAATTTCTGCGGGCCGACAATCGTTTACGCCTGGATGCAAGCGTGCGGATTGGTGAACGATCACCTTGTTACGTGCCATCGCCACGAACCCGTTCGGGCGATGGCGCGTTAATTAAATCGCGTACTCGTCGAGGTTCTCACCAGCGGCAATTGCCTCCTTGATCCACTGAGGCTGCCGCCCACGACCCGTCCACGTCTGGTCCGAGTTGGACGGATTGCGGTATTTGGGTGGATTGATCGATTTCGATTTCTTCACCGATCCGGTCAGCTCACTCAGCGAAAAGCCAAGTTCTTTTGCCTTGCTCTCGAGAACCGCGAGCGCGTCTTGTTTCGCGCGGGCGTCAAAGTTGGTGATTGCCTTATCAACTTCTTTGCGAAGTTTTTGCAGCTCGCCCTTTGACATCCCTGTCAGGTCGATATTGCTCATTTTCTCTTCCTATTTCTTTCCCTGCGAACCCTCATTCGCAGGGCCTCAATTAAACAATGACTAAAGAAAGTGGAAGACTTTTTGCACTCGCCAAAAAGTGCTAGTTGTTCGGCGTTAACTCGCCTCATCGGTGTTAATTATTGCGCTAATTATTGCCTTTGCGCTGTCACTTGCCCAATCGGCATCGCCACGAAGGCGGGCAATTTCATTTCCTTCGGGGTCAAGGATGACGGTAATCGGCAAGCCGAGGACCGCCATTTCACGCGCCACAGCCTGCTTTGGGTCACGGAACATCGGCAGATTATCGACGCTGATCTCGTCAAAGAACTTCTGCATCCCTTCAACTTTGTTGCGCCCGGTTGCGATGGTCACAACCTCGAAGGCGTCGCCCGCGAACTCTGTCTGCAGTTCCGCAAGCATGGGCATCTCGTGCCGGCACGGCGCGCACCACGTGGCCCAGAAGTTCAACAGGATGTACTTGCCCTCGAACTCTTCAAGCGTGTGCTCGCTGCCATCAGGCATGAAGAACGCCTGCTGAGACACTTCCTGAGGCTCTGCATGGAAGACGAGCTTGCGCATATCCCCTTCGCGCAGGGCCTCAAGTGCAACGGTATCCGTGGCGTTTGCGCTGAGCGTAGCAGCGAGATAGAGCAGAGCAGCAGAAATCAGACGCATGAAAGCCTCTCCAAAATGACCTCGAGCGCGAACAAAATGTGGGGCGGACGTTTCGCTTCCGGACCCGATGCCATCATGGAGGCGATCAACGCCTCAATCGGATTCGACAAGCGCCTCGCCGCACAGGACATCGAAGGCTCACGCGCCCATGCCGCGATGCTCGCAGCCACAGGCATTGTGGAGGGTAGTGATGCAGAGGCCATCCGGGAAGGCCTCCTCACGGTTCTGTCAGAGATCGAAACAGGAGAATTCGAATTCTCCGCCGCGCTTGAGGACATTCACATGAATGTGGAGGCGCGTTTGAGCACTTTGGTGGGCACGCCTGCAGGCCGTTTGCACACGGCGCGGTCGCGCAACGATCAGGTGGCCCTCGATTTCCGGATGTGGGTGCGGGATCAATGCGATGCGCTGGACGGGGCGCTTGTTTCACTGATGCAGGCGCTCTTGGAGCAGGCGGAGGCAGGCGCCGATTGGGTCATGCCGGGCTTTACGCATCTGCAAACCGCGCAACCCGTCACTTGGGGCCACCACATGCTGGCCTATGTGGAGATGCTGTCGCGTGACCTGTCGCGTTGCCGGGATGCGCGCAAGCGGATGAACGAATGCCCGCTGGGGGCCGCGGCCCTCGCAGGTACGTCCTTCCCAATCGATCGGCACATGACGGCCGAGGCGCTGCGCTTTGACCGGCCCACGGCGAACTCCCTCGATTCCGTCTCCGACCGCGACTTCGCGCTCGAATTCCTCAGCACGGCCTCGATCTGCGCCATGCACCTGTCGCGCCTCGCAGAAGAGCTTGTGATCTGGTCCTCCGCCCAGTTCCGCTTTGTGAAGCTGTCCGACCGGTTCTCGACCGGCTCCTCGATCATGCCGCAGAAGAAGAACCCGGACGCAGCTGAGCTGATCCGCGCGAAGATCGGGCGCATCTTCGGCGCCAATGTCGCGCTGATGACGGTCATGAAAGGCCTCGCGCTGACCTATTCCAAGGACATGCAGGAAGACAAAGAGCAGACCTTTGATGCCGCCGATAACCTGATGCTCGCGCTGGCGGCGATGGACGGCATGGTCCGCGACATGGCCCCGCAGCAGGAGAACCTGCGCGCGGCAGCGGCGAGCGGGTTCTCCACCGCGACCGATCTTGCCGATTGGCTCGTCCGCGTGCTGGGCATGCCCTTCCGTGAAGCGCACCACGTTACGGGCTCGCTCGTGGCGATGGCCGAGGCAGAAGGCGTTGACCTGCCTGAGCTGACACTCGCCCAAATGCAAAGCGTGAATGGCGAGATCACCGAAGACGTCTATACTGTTCTGACGGTAGAGGCGTCCGTGGCGTCACGGATGTCATACGGCGGGACCGCGCCCGAGCAGGTGCGCACCCAGATCGCCCGCTGGAAGGATCTGTTGGAGGTATCATGATGCGTTGGATTGCAGTTCTTTCTTTGGTGACCCTTGCGGCCTGCGGCGCCGATGGCGAGCCTGAGACATTTGGCAACGTGGGTGTGAGCATCGGGCCGGGCGGCATCACGCCCACAGCAACGATCGGGGCCTCAGACGGACCCTTCTCCGTGACCGTCGGCTTCTAATGCGCTGGATTTTTCTGGCCCTGGCTGTCTGGGGC
>JBCBFV010000013.1:0-20198 GCA_038527425.1 Pseudomonadota bacterium | reverse complement strand
GCCGAATGCGTGCGGTGGTAGGTGCCTTTCTCGACGTCTTTGCCGTCGATGATGCCCCAATGCCGGGCTTCTAAAATCGGATGGTGGCAGAAGGTGCGCGCGCCGCTTGCGCGCAGAACCTCAATGTAGCGATCCGTGAAGGACACGGGCGCATAGGTCAGCGGCAGGCAGTTGATGCCTTTCTGCGGGCAGGAGGCCCAGCCGTGCACGCCCGGGTAGTCGTCGATGCTGAAGTCGCCCACGCCGAGGGAGGAAACAGCATCCACCAGGCCCATCACGTCGTGTCTCTCGCAGGCGGCGGAGAAGCCCTCAATATCGTTCACGCGGCCCGAGCCCGTTTCCCAATGCGCCATAGCGGCCCACTTGGGTTTATGCTCGGCCAGCGCGGCCTCCACGATCTCACCGGTCACGCTCTGCCCGTGAGGCACGTCGATGATGGTGACGCTGGCAGCAGAGGGGTTCAGGGAGTTCTCGGCGAGCTCTTCCGCCGTCGCAGCCTTCATACGCACGGTCAGGCCGTCGATGCCAGAAAAAGTGCCATTCACAAACATGACCACTTTGTCGCCCGGCATGACCGGTGCGAACATCATGTCGAGGCCGCTCCAACCCGTGCCAGCAACGCCGAAGGTGTGCGTGTTCTTGGTGCCCATGACGGTGCGCAGCATGTCCTTGCACTCCACCATGCCGCGCAGAACGTCGCCGTGCATGTGGTCGGCAAGGCCTGAGGCCGCGTAACGTGCAAGCACGCGGCTGTCAGTGTTGCCAGGGCCGGGGCCCGCCGCAATCGTGTTCGGGATGTTAAGCTGGGGGAATGGAGTGAGTGTCATAGATCTCGCCGCGTTGTTGTTCAAAATTCGTAGTTGGGCCCTGTTTAAAGTCGTTGCGTGAGATCAAAACGCTCCTTAGTCCTACTAATGGGTAGCTAATTGGGTGGGAAAAAAACTACCCATAGGTGTAAATATACCGGTGTATACCGAAAATATGCCCGCCCAAAAGAGTAGTTTATTGGGATTCGGTTCTTGGAATCAGAGGGTTAAAGAAAATGGACGCGCCGATCGACATCATGCTCGCCGACAACAATCCGTTGGTTTTGTCCGCGCTGAGCGAAATCATCGACCGAGACCCGCGATTCTCGTTGGTGGCGACTGCGGCCACCGCTGAAGGGTTTCTGGGCACAGTCATGCGGGTGCCGGTACAGGTGGGCATCATCGACTGGTCTTTGCCTGCGCTGGGCGGCGCAAAGCTGATCGAGGTCCTGCGCGATCAGGAGAACGCGCCGAAGATCGTGGTCTATGCCGAAGACACCGGCGACATTCCCCAGCTGGCCATGACATCGGGAGCGGCGGCCTTTGCGCCACGCTCCAGCGATGCGGCGACGCTGCTGGAAACCTGCATGGATGTGGCACAGGGCAAGATGGTTTTCCCGTTCCTCGACGTCCGCAAGCTTCAGAGCGATCCGATCCAGTCGCTGTCGCGCAAAGAGAGGGCGATGCTTGAAGCGCTGTCCAAAGGCCTCACCAACCGCGAATTGTCGAAGGAGCTCGGCATCACCATCAACACGGTGAAGTTCCATCTGTCGAACCTTTACGACAAGCTCTCGGTCAAAAATCGAGCCCAGGCGATCGCGTTCTACTACGCCTCCCGGATGCCGGTGGATCCCGATCGTATACCCAAATAGACCGAAACTTCGCTTGACTTAATAATGCGCCGCTACCCTTTTGTGCGCAATATTATGACTCTGCGAAAGGCTCTCCCATGTCGTTTCATCCTGTGTCCCAAGCCCCCGGACGCCTCAATCGGTCCGAACTTGCTGTGCCGGGCTCCCAGCCTCAAATGTTCCAAAAAGCTGCGGATTCCGACGTAGATGTGATCTTTTTGGACCTCGAAGACGCTGTGGCGCCCGATGAAAAAGAGCAGGCGCGCAAGAATATCATCAAGGCGTTGAACGAAATCGACTGGGGTAAGAAGAGCATGTCCGTGCGCATCAACGGCCTCGACACGCACTATATGTATCGCGATGTTGTGGACGTGGTGGAGCAGGCGGGCGAGCGGCTCGACCTCATTATGATCCCCAAAGTGGGCACCGCGGCGGACGTCTATGCCGTCGATATGATGGTCACTCAGATCGAGGATGCGAAGGGCTACAAATCCCGCATTGGGTTCGAACACATCATCGAAACCGCGCTCGGCATGCAGAACATCACCGAGATCGCGGGCGCCTCTCAGCGCAACGAGAGCCTTCATTTCGGCGTGGCCGATTACGCCGCCTCGACCCGGGCGCGCACAACGATCATCGGCGGCGTGAATGAGGATTATTCGGTCCTTACCGACCCCGATGCAGACGGCAACCGCGCCACCCACTGGGGCGACATGTGGCACTACGCGCTGGCCCGCATGGTCGTGGCTGCCCGCGCCAATGGTCTGCGCCCAATCGACGGCCCATTCGGTGATTTCCAGGACTCCGACGGCTACAAAGCCGCCGCCTACCGCGCGGCGGTCTTGGGCTGTGAGGGCAAGTGGGCCATCCACCCCAGCCAGATTGCGCTCGCCAATGAGGTCATGAGCCCGTCTGAGGCCGAAATCGACAAAGCACAGCGCATCCTTGCGGCTATGGCCGAGGCCGAAGCTGCCGGTAAAGGTGCGGTGAGCCTTGACGGGCGCCTGATCGACTACGCTTCCATCCGTCAGGCGGAAGTTCTTGTCGAAAAAGCAAAGCAGATTTCCGGCGGTTGACGCCGGGTCCTTTTATCTCGTGAAGATCGGGTGATATGGGAGGGGCGAGAAATCGCCCTTCCTTGATGCCTTCCGCAGGATCTTCACTATGAAACGCTCCACCATCAATCAGATCATTGCCGATGCCGATGACATGATCCGTCGCCACGGCTTCGTGCTGCCGCCTTTCGCTGACTGGGCGCCCGAGGAGTTTCCGGCGAAGGCCGCTGAAGCCCCCCATGTGGTTGAGAGCCGGTGCGGCTGGGACATCACCGATTACGGGGCAGGGCGCTTTGACGAGATGGGCCTGTCACTCTTCACGCTGCGCAATGGTCTTTTGTCCGATCTCACCGCGGGGCGCGGCATGTGCTATGCCGAGAAGCTTCTGATTTCGCGGCAGGATCAGCTGTCGCCGATGCACACACACGTCATTAAAGCCGAAGACATCATCAACCGCGGTGGCGCGACGCTGGTGGTAGAGCTCTATGGCTCCGACGACGAAGGTGCCTTTGCCGAGGACCGCGGCGGCTCGGTCATGGTGGACGGGCTCGTGCGCGACTACGGCCCGGGCGAGAAGTTGTCGCTTGCGCCCGGCGAAAGCGTCACACTGCGTCCCGGCGACTGGCATGCTTTCTGGGGCGAGGGCGGCGATGTGCTTATCGGCGAAGTCTCCACCGTGAATGACGACGAGACCGACAACATCTTCCGCGAGCCCATCGGACGTTTCTCGAACATCGAGGAAGACGTGGCACCGACCCGTCTTCTGGTGAGCGATTACGCAGCCAAACTGGGGTAAGACGATGCGATTTCTGGCAATCGGCGAATGCATGGCCGAACTCGCCCCCGCCACGGCTGACCGCGAATACCGTCTTGGGTTTGCGGGCGACACATTCAACACGGCTTGGTACCTGCGCCAGCTCGCGCCAGAGGTGCCAGTTGGCTTCTTCTCGGGTGTCGGCAAAGATCAGATCAGCGCCGACCTCAGGTCCTTCATGAACGACGCTGGCATCGATACGAGCTCACTTCTTGAGGTGCCAGACCGCACGCTTGGGCTCTACATGATCTCCCTCGTCGATGGGGAGCGCAGCTTTGCCTATTGGCGCGGTCAATCCGCCGCGCGTTGCCTGGCCGATGATGAGGCCGCGCTGGAGGCGGCCGTTGCAGGGGCGGACTTTGTTTTCTTCTCCGGCATAACGCTGGGCATCCTGGATGCCGCTGCGCGCGAGAGGTTCTTTGCCAAGCTCGCGGCGGCCCGGGCTGCTGGTGCGACGATTGCCTTTGATCCCAACTTGCGTCCGCGCCTATGGGCCTCAACTGACGAGATGACCACGGCGATCATGGATGGTGCGGTCGTCAGTGATGTGGTGCTCCCATCTTACGAAGACGAAGCTGATTGGTTTGGTGATGCGTCACCCAGCGCCACGGCGGATCGCTATGCCAACGCGGGGGCCACGACGATTGTCGTCAAGAACGGCGCTGCGGCAGTGGAATACCTCGCAGATGGCGAGCGCGGGCAGGTCGCTGTGAAGGCGCTGAGCTCCGTGGTCGACACCACGGCGGCGGGCGACAGTTTCAACGCTGGCGTCTTCGCGGGGCTGGCAAAGGGGGATTCTCTGCCGGAAGCCATCGCACAGGGCTGCGCCCTCGCGCGTCATGTCGTGCAGGGAAAAGGGGCGCTTGTGGCCCTCTAGGCGCTTCGTGTAGCGCCCAACCGTCATGCTTTCTGCCTAATTCCTGAGCATTTGGCCCCGCGCGCCCGGCCAGCTGGCTGCGCGAGGTTGCAGTTGCACCATTCATCGCGTTTTGTCCCTCCACGGCAACGATGCCGCGCGCTTTTGCGCTCCAGAAGCCCGATGCAGAGCTTCCTTCTTCCAAGTAATTCTCTCCACGGCTGTGCGCCGTCGGGGGCAGCAAGGTGAGACGGATGCCAGACAACCAAGGCTTTACCCGCGAACAGCAAGAATACCTCGCCGGCGTCATCATGAAGCTGGGCCTCCACAAGGCGTTCGCGCCTGCGGGTGGCGCTGGTCCTGCCGCGCCTGAGGAGGTGTACGGCACGCCTATTGAAGATCTGTGCAAGGAAGAAGCGCGCAAGCACGCTCAGCATCCGCTCGATGTTTGGCGCCAGTTGGAGGAGTGGACGGCCAACGACGTGATGGCTGAAGGGCTCGACCAGTTCATGCTTCGTCACCTCGGGTTTTTTAACGTCACGCCGAACTCTCAGGGTTACATGATGCGCCTGCGCGCACCCGCTTGCCAGTTGCGGGCAGATCAGATGCGTGTCCTGGCGCAATGCGCTGAGGAGTATGCGGGCGGCTACTCGCACGTCACCACGCGCGGGTCGCTGCAGCTGCGTGAAATCCAACCGCGGTCCGTCATCGACCTCATCCAGACGATGGAGACGGTGAACCTCACCGCGCAAGGGACCGGTGCGGATTCCGCTCGTAACCTCACGGTGACGCCGTCTGCAGGTTTTGACCTCGACGAGCTCGTCGATATGCGGCCCCAAGCGCGGCGCCTTTCCATGCGCATCCTGCGCACGCGGGAACTTCAAGGCATTCCGCGCAAGTTCAACATCTCCTTCGATAACGCTGGTCGATTGAGCTGCCTGTCGGACACCAACGACATCGGCTTCCTTGCAACCATCGTCGAAGAGAACCCGGATGGCGTGGAGCCCGGCCTCTGGTGCCGCATCGCGCTGGGCGGGATCACCGGCCACAAAGACTTCGCGCGCGACACGGGCCTCCTTTGCCGCCCGGAGGAAACTGTGGACGTCTCCGAGGCGATGCTGCGCGTCTTTGTCGAGCACGGCGACCGCACGAACCGCAAAAAGGCGCGTCTCAAGTACTTGCTGGAGAAAAAGGGCGTCGCCTGGTTCCTCGATAGCGCGCAGGAGAAGCTGGATGAGTTCGGCTCAGGCGTGACGCTCACCCGGCTCGATGCCAAATACGATCGCCCCCGCACGCCCATCGACCGGCAGGGCCACATTGGCGTTCATCCGCAAAAGCAGTTCGGCATGTCGTATATCGGCGTCGCTCTGGAGCTGGGGCGCCTTTCGCCTGACCAGATGCGCGTTTTGGCTGAAGTTGCAGATACTTACGGCGAAGGCGACATCCGCCTGACCGTTTGGCAGAACCCGATTATCCCCTTCATCAAGAACGAAGATGTTGAGGCCGCCTGCGCGCTCATTGAAGCCGCTGGCATGCATGTGAGCGCCTCGGCCTTCGCGGCGGGCGTTGTGGCCTGCACGGGCAAATGGGGCTGCAAGCTAGCCGCCGCCTACACCAAACAGGACGCTCTTGCGCTGACCCGCCACCTTGAGGCGCGCTTTACTCTTGATCGCCCCATCAACATCCATCTCACCGGCTGCAACAACAGCTGCGCGCAGCATTACATCGGCGACATAGGCCTGATGGGCGCCGCCGCTCCTGGTGGAGGAGAGGGCTACCAGATCGTCATCGGTGGGGGCTCAGACCTCGACCAAGGTCTGGCACGTCCGCTCGTAGGGCCCGTGGCTGCCGAAGACGTAAATGCCATCCTCAAACACGTCGTTGGCGAATACCTAAAGCGCCGCGAACCCGGCGCCTCCTTCCTCGAATTCGCGCGCAGCCTCAGCGACGCCGACCTTCAAACTCTGCTTCCGCAGCCCTTGCAGGCTGCCGCTTGATCTCACCCGGAGACACGCCATGAACGCTCAAACGCCTCTCATCACTGACAGCATCACCGCCGCAATCTCCGCGAAGGAGCCACGTGTGGACCTCATTGGGGAGGACGCGCCTTTCGACGCGTCTCAACGAGACTTTCTAAACGGCTTGCTCGCCGGGCTCTCGGCCATTGCGGCAGGCGCGCAGCAGGGTGAGGAAGTGCTGACACCGATGCGGGTGCTGTACGGCTCGCAATCGGGCAATTGTGAGGTGCTGTCAAAGGATCTCAAGAAAGCCGGGGCAGGGCACGGATTTGGCGCCGATATCAGCGCGCTTGATGAGATCACGCCTGCCGATCTGGCCGAGATGCAGCACGTGGCCATCGTGGTCAGCACGTTTGGTGAGGGCGAACCGCCTGATAATGCGGCGAAATTCTATGCGGCTCTGATGGCTGACGATTGCCCGCCGCTCCCGGCGAGCCTCAATTTCTCGGTCTGCGGGCTCGGCGACACAAGCTACGCGGACTTCAACAAATGTGCCGCTGACATCGACGCACGCATGGCCGAACTTGGCGCGACGCGGGTGGCCGAGCTCGTGAAATGCGACGTCGACTTCGACGATGACTATGCCGAATGGAAAACAGCGCTCTTTGCGTCCGAGCCCTTTGCTTCTGCAGGTGGAACAGCCGTGGCGCCCGTCGCTGACAGTGAACCACAAGCGATGTTCGACAAAAACCGCCCCTTCATGGCGCAGCTTCTCACGTCCGATCGCCTTAGCGGCGAGGCCAGCGCGAAGTGCGTGAACCACATCGAGATCTCTCTCGCCGGTGGCGGCGTTGATCTCGAGTATGCGGCTGGTGACGCGTTGGGCGTTTGGCCGCTGAACTGCCCCGATGAGGTGCGGACGCTCCTGTCCGCGGCAGGGCTGAGCGGGAAAGAGATCGTCACGCTGAAGACAGGGCAGAGCACGCTCAAGGCAGCGCTCGCCACGCGCCTCGACATCCAAACTGTTACACCGAAGACGCTCGAGGCTTTCGGTTTGGAAAGCACAGAAGGCCAAGTTCTGGAAGTGGTTCAGGGCGCTGAGGCCGTCGATGCTCAGCAGTTGGCGGATGCCTTGCGCCCGTTGCAGCCCCGGCTTTATTCGATTTCGTCTTCACCCAAAGCTCACCCGGGCGAAGTGCACCTCACCGTGGGTGAAGTGCGCTATGACCTCGACGGGCGTGACTGCAAGGGCGTGGCCTCAACGTATTTGGGCGATCGTCTGGCAGAAGGCGGGATGCTGGGCGTCTACGTTCAGAAGAGCGCGCATTTCCATCCGCCGTCGGACGACACCCAGCCGTTGATCATGATCGGGCCGGGCACCGGGATCGCACCTTTCCGCGCCTTCCTTGAAGAACGTGAAGCGCGCGCGGCGACCGGCAAAAACTGGCTCTTCTTTGGCGATCAGCATGCAGAGTGCGACTATCTTTATCGCGATGACCTCGAAGCTTGGGCGCAAGCTGGCCATGTGGAGCTGTCGCTCGCATGGTCGCGGGACGGGGCCGAGAAGGTCTATGTTCAAACCTTGCTTGAGGAGCGTGGCGCTGAAGTCTTCGCCTGGCTCGAAGAAGGTGCTGCAATCTACATTTGCGGTGATGCCTCGCGCATGGCGGTCGATGTTGAAAAGGCGCTCCTGCGCATCATCGCGGCAGGTCTTGGGGCCGATGAGCAGGCCGCGCAGGCCTATCTCGACGCGATGGCCTCGTCGCATCGGTACCAGCGTGATGTGTATTGATAGCAGGCAAATGCCTCTGGGATCGCTCAAGAATTAAGCAATGCGTGCATGCGCAACATATCGCCGGGTGCACGCGCTTTCCGCGGGCGGGTGCCTCGCCTAGCTCACCGGCCATGTCATCTGACCTTTCCATCATCGTGGTTGAACCTGACCGGGATCGCGCGCTTCAGATCGTCGATAGTCTTAGTGAGGCAGGCTTTGGCCGCATTCAGGCCATCGCAGAAGCGTCGTCGCTGCGCCGACAGATCACTGCTTTCAACCCCGATGTTGTGCTGATCGATATGGAGAGCCCCTCTCGCGACATGCTCGAAGAGATGGCGCTCGCCTCCGGGCCGCTTGAGCGGCCGGTGGCGATGTTTGTGGATCGCTCTGATGACCAGCTGACGAGTGAGGCCATTGAGGCAGGTGTGTCTGCCTACGTCGTCGACGGCCTGCGCCCGGAAAGGGTAAAGCCCGTCATCGATGCCGCCGTTGCGCGGTTTCGGATGCTGCAACGCATGCGCACCGAGCTGGCCGAAACGAAGCGCGCCTTGGAAGAACGCAAGGTCATCGATCGCGCGAAGGGCATGATCATGAAGGCGCGCGGGGTGGAAGAGGACGAAGCTTACGCGCTCCTACGCAAGGCGGCGATGGATCAGGGTAAGCGTCTGGCAGATGTCGCGGGCGCGCTCGTGGCTTCAGCGGGGCTTTTGTCATGAAGCCGGATCCGCTCCGCATTGGATTTGTGCCCTTGGTGGATGCTGCGCCGTTGGTAGTCGCAGCTGAAATGGGATTTGCAGAAGAGGAGGGGCTCAAGATCACGCTTGATGCGTCGAGCTCTTGGGCCGCCCTCCGCGACAAGCTGTGTTTTGGTCAACTGGATGCCGCACATATGCTCTCGCCCGTGCCCGTTGCCGGAGCGCTTGGCTTGGGCGGCGGGGGCGCAGAGCTTCACGCGCTTTCGGTTCTGTCGGTGAATGGCAATGTGATTGGCGTGAGCCCGGAGGTCGCTGCGACCATGCGCGCCGCGGGGCACGATTTCGGGTTCAGCGATGCGCGGGCGGCAGGTGAAGCACTTATCGCGGCGCGCGAAAACCTTCGGGTTGGCGTGCCGTTCCCATTCTCGATGCATGCCGAGCTTGTCTATTACTGGCTATCCGCTCTGGGCCTGCCTGCGCCGCAAGGGATCGACGTGCGCACCGTGCCGCCGCCGCAGATGGCTGAGGCGATCGGGGCAGGGGAGATAGACGCCTTTTGCGTGGGCGAGCCGTGGGGCTCCCGGTCGGTTGAGAACGGCGTGGCTGAGCTTTTGCTGCCCGGGGTGGCGATCTGGTCCTTGGCGCCGGAGAAGGTGCTTGCGGTGCGTTCGGACTGGGCAGATGACAATCGTGACCTTTCCATGCGCCTGATCCGCGCCGTTTGGCGCGCGGCGCGTTGGCTGTCGGCGCCTGAATCGGTCGGGCTCGCGACCGAGATCCTAAGCAAACCGCGGTACCTTGGGCTCGCGCCGGAACTCCTCGAACGAGCACTGAGCGGCCAGTTCGTCATCAACGCCCGCGGGGAGCGGCGTGTCGTAGACCAATTTGTCGAGTTTCACGCCGGCGCCGTAGGCTTTCCCTGGCGCAGTCAGGCCGAATGGATCGGACGGCAGCTGGCACTGCGTACTGGTCTTGACCGCGATGCGAGCGGTGAAGCCGCGAAAGCCACTTATCGCAGTGATCTTTATCGCACGGCTCTGGCGGGTGTTGCCCATGATTTGCCGTCGGCAAGTGCCAAACTCGAAGGCGCGATCGACACGCCTTTGGCGGTGGGCTCGGTCGGTGGGCGACTGATTCTCCCCCGGGACCGTTTCTTCGATGGACGCATTTTCGAGCCCTCCGGGGAGTGATGCTCAATCTTTAGGCAACGGCATTCAGGTGTATGCTGCAACTGCGAAATAAACGCGTTTTTGCGGCTTTTTTGGTGGTTTGAGAGGCTACCACGCCGCATTCTCCTCCTCGAGCAACGGTGCTCACGCACATATGCCCGACTGAACGGGCCTCCCGTTTAAGCAAAGCCGCTACCCGGATCCCATGGCCAAGCCATGAGTTTCGAAGCGGCTTTTTTCATGGCGCATCCTCCCGCGCCGCAGACGAAGGAACATAGGACATGATCGCAAGGAAAGCCCTCGCCATCGCAGCTTTCGGCCTTATGGCCGCAGGCCCCGCCACGGCGGAATTGCTCGACTTGGAGAAGGACGAACTGACGTTCGGCTTCATTAAACTGACCGACATGGCGCCGCTCGCGGTGGCATATGAAAACGGCTACTTCCTCGATGAAGGTCTTTTCGTGACGCTTGAAGCGCAAGCGAACTGGAAGGTTCTGCTCGACGGCGTCATCGACGGCACGCTTGACGGCGCGCATATGCTCGCCGGTCAGCCGCTCGCAGCCACCATCGGCTATGGCACCGAGGCGCATATCATCACGCCCTTCTCGATGGACCTCAACGGCAACGGCATCACCGTTTCCAACGAGATCTGGGACGCCATGAAGCCCAACGTGCCTCTCATGGATGATGGTCGTCCTCAGCACCCGATCAGCGCCTCGGCCCTGAAGCCAGTCATCGAGGATTACAGCGCGCGCGGTCTGCCCTTCAACATGGGCATGGTTTTCCCGGTCTCCACGCACAACTACGAGCTGCGCTACTGGCTTGCCGCTGGCGGCATCGAGCCGGGCTATTACTCGCCTGAGAACATCTCCGGTCAGATCGGCGCTGAAGCGCTTCTCAGCGTGACGCCTCCGCCGCAGATGCCTGCAACGATGGAAGCGGGCACGATCTACGGCTACGCCGTGGGTGAGCCGTGGAACCAGCAGGCTGTCTTCAAAGGCATCGGCGTACCGGTCATCACCGACTACCAGATGTGGAAGAACAACCCTGAGAAAGTCTTTGGTATCACCAAAGAATTCGCGGATGAGAACCCGAACACAACGAAAGCCATTGTCAAAGCGCTGATCCGTGCTGCGATCTGGCTGGATGAGAACGACAACGCAAACCGCCCCGCCGCGGTGGAGATGCTGAGCCGTCCGGAATACGTGGGGGCGGATTACGATGTGATCGCCAACTCCATGACGGGCTTCTTCGAGTTCGAGAAGGGCGACAAGCGCGACATCCCCGACTTCAACGTGTTCTTCCGCTACAACGCGACCTATCCCTACTACTCCGACGCCATCTGGTACCTGACGCAGATGCGCCGCTGGGGCCAGATCACCGACACGAAGCCCGATGAGTGGTATTTCGAAGTGGCTGAGAGCGTGTATCGCCCGGACATCTATCTCGAAGCCGCACGTTTGCTCGTGGACGAGGGTTTCGCGGACGAGGCTGACTTCCCTTGGGACAGCGATGGCTTCAAGGAGCCGACCCCTGCTGCCGACATCATCGATGGCATTGGCTACGACGGCAAAGCGCCCAACGCCTACCTCGAGAGCCTGCCGATCGGCTTGAAGTCCGGCCAGACCGTCGTGGGTAACGAAGTCCAAGGCTAACACTCAAAGACGGTGGGCGGACGCTGTTTGCCTTCGGCAAAGACGCCCCGCCCACCGTCCCTTCATTCTTTCTCCGCCGCGTCCATCTCGAGGATCCTGCCATGACCGCCATCGACCCAGACAGCTTGACCCCGGAGGCCGCCCGCGAGGCGCGCAAGGAGCGGCTGTTTACCAAGATCAACGCCGCCGATAAGTGGTTTCAGGTGCTGGGCCTCTCCTGGATCACCCCCGTTCTGAAGGCCGCGGCCGGCGACAACCCCAAGGCACAGGCCGGCGAGATCTGGCGTCTTCTCGGGGTGCCGATTATCGCCATTCTCGCTTTCCTGACGCTGTGGGGCACGCTCGCGCCCACCGTTCAGACATCGCTTGGGGCTATCCCGGGCCCATCTCAGGTTTGGGAGCAGGCCGTCGCCCTTCATGAGGATGCGCAGGCCAAGGCCGAAAGCCGCGCCAAGTTTGAAGCTCAAGTCGCCACGCTCAATGAGCGCCGCATCGAGCAGGGCCGCGAGCCCGTCGAACGCGCCTACACTGGTGCCCCAAGCTACTACCAGCAGATTTGGACCTCCATTCAGACGGTCTTCTTCGGCTTCCTCATTGCCTCGATTATCGCCATTCCCCTCGGGATCGCAGCGGGCCTGTCGCCCACGGCCAATGCCGCGCTCAACCCGATCATTCAGATCTTCAAGCCTGTGTCGCCGCTGGCATGGCTGCCTATCGTCACCATGGTTGTGTCGGCGGTCTACGTCACCAATGACGGGCTTTTCGCGAAGTCCTTCCTTAACTCCGCCATCACTGTGACGCTCTGTTCGCTCTGGCCCACGCTCATCAACACCTCGCTGGGTGTGAGCTCCATCGACAAGGACCTCGTGAACGTCTCCAAGGTTCTCAAGATGAACACCTGGACGAAGATCACGAAGCTGGTGCTGCCCTCTGCGCTGCCGCTCATCTTCACGGGTCTGCGTCTGTCGCTCGGTGTGGGCTGGATGGTTCTCATCGCGGCCGAAATGCTCGCCCAGAACCCCGGCCTCGGAAAGTTTGTCTGGGATGAATTCCAGAACGGCTCCTCCCAGTCGCTGGCACGCATCATGGTCGCGGTCTTCACCATCGGCATCATTGGCTTCCTGCTCGACCGCCTGATGTACGCGATCCAGTCGCTCTTCACCTTCTCGAAACACAGGTAAGTCCCATGGCTCTCATTGAACTCGACAATGTCTCAAAGAGCTTCGGCGAAGGTACCGCGCGCACGGATGTTCTCAAAGAGGTCAACCTGAGCGTGGAGGAGGGCGAGTTCCTCGTTCTCCTCGGCTTCTCCGGCACGGGTAAGACGACGCTGATCAACCTGCTCGCAGGCCTTGAGAAGCCTTCGAAGGGGGAGGCGCGTTTCAAGGGAACGGCGATCTCCGGGCCTGGTCCTGAGCGTGGGGTGATCTTTCAGAGCTACTCGCTCATGCCCTGGCTCACGGTGAACGGGAATGTGCAGCTCGCTGTAGATGCGATGTTCCCGAAGGCTTCCAAGGCAGAGAAGGCGGAGAAGGTTTCGAAATACGTGAAGATGGTGGGGCTTGGCCACGCCACGGGGCGCCGCCCGGCGGAGCTTTCGGGCGGTATGCGCCAGCGTGTGAACGTAGCCCGTGCCTTGGCGATGGACCCAGAAGTCTTGTTGCTGGACGAGCCGCTCAGCGCGCTCGACGCGCTTACCCGGGCAAACCTCGCCGATGAGATTGAGGCGATCTGGCAAGCGGACAAAAAGACCTGCGTGCTGATCACCAACGATGTGGATGAAGCCATCGTGCTCGCCGACCGTATCATCGCGTTGAACCCCGACGGCACGCTGGGTGAGGAGTTCAAAGTCGATATCCCGCGCCCGCGCGAACGCACGGCGATGAACACCCACGAGGGGTTCAAGAAGCTGCGCGCGGACGTCACCAAATACCTGATGGACGTGGGCATTGCGTCGAAAGTTGAAGGCACCAAGCAGTTGCCGGACGTGACCCCAATCCATGGCGTGCCGACGGCGGTGGCCAAGGCGCAGGAAGGCATGATCGAGAACCGCTTCCTCGACTTCTCCCAGCTTCACAAAGTCTATCCGACGCCCAAGGGTCCGCTGACCGTGGTCGAGGACTTCGATCTCAAGATCAACAAGGGAGAGTTTATCTCTCTCATCGGGCACTCGGGCTGCGGTAAGTCCACGGTGCTGACGATGGCCGCGGGTCTTAATGAGATCTCCAAGGGCGCGATCAAGCTGGACGGCCGCCATGTGGAGGGCGCGGACCCTGAGCGCGCGGTGGTTTTCCAGGCGCCGTCTCTGTTCCCTTGGCTTTCAGCCAAGGAGAACGTGGCGATCGGGGCAGACCGCGTCTATCCGAAAGCCTCGCAGGCGGAACGTCAGGACGTCGTTGAATACTACCTCGAACGCGTGGGGCTGGCGGACGCGATGGATAAGCCGGCGTCGTCGCTGTCCAACGGCATGCAACAGCGCGTGGGTATTGCGCGGGCCTTTGCATTGTCGCCCAAGCTGCTTCTTCTGGATGAGCCTTTCGGGATGCTCGACAGCCTCACACGCTGGGAGCTGCAGGAGGTTCTGATGGAGGTCTGGTCGCGCACCAAGGTGACGGCGATCTGTGTGACGCATGACGTCGACGAAGCCATCCTTCTGGCCGACCGCGTGGTGATGATGACGAACGGGCCTCAGGCTACGATCGGCAAGATCACCAATGTCGATCTGCCACGCCCGCGGACGCGCAAGGCGCTGCTCGAGCATCCGGACTACTACACCTACCGTCAGGAAGTGCTCGATTTCCTTGAGGAATATGAGCACGGCGCGAAGCCCAAGCCCAAAGCGAAACCAGCTGAGGCGATTGCGGCTGAGTAATGGAACGCCTTGTCGTCATAGGCGCGGGCATGGCTGCCGGACGGCTGCTCGAGCATCTGGAGGGCGCAGATTTCGACATCACGCTTTTCAATGCCGAGCCGCGCGGCACCTATAATCGCTTGATGCTCTCTCCCGTGCTGGCGCGGGAGACGACCTATGACGAGATCGTCACTCACGACGACGATTGGTACGCTGCGCGGGGCATCACCACGCGACTGGGGGAGCGGGTGGAGCGTATCGATCGCGAGGCCTGCGTGGTTCACGCTGCAAAGGGGCCGGTAGCCTACGACAAGCTTGTTATCGCGACAGGCTCCGAGCCATTCATGATCCCGCTTCCCGGGCACGATCTGCCCGGCGTGATCGCGTATCGCGACCTGGAAGATACCGAGCAGATGATGGACCTCGCGCCCGGGTCCCGCGCGGTCGTCATTGGGGGCGGGCTTCTTGGGCTTGAAGCGGCGGCGGGCATGGCCGCGCGCGGGGTTCACGTGACTGTCGTGCACTTGATGGGCCATTTGATGGAGCGCCAGCTGGACCTAGAAGCTGCTGGCCTTTTGCAGGCATCCCTCGAGGCCAAAGGGATCGAAGTGCTTTGCGAAGCCCATTCCGAGGTCATTCTCGGTGACAGCCAGGTCGAAGCGCTACGCCTGAAGGATGGGCGTGAGCTGCCCTGCGATCTCTTGGTCATGGCGGTGGGTATTCGCCCGTCTGTCGCCGTGGCTCAGGCTGCGGAGCTCGAGGTTGCTCGCGGCCTCATGGTCGACGATCATATGCGGAGCTCTGATCCGGCGATCTTTGGTCTGGGGGAGTGCGTGGAGCATCGCGGGCAGCTTTTTGGCCTTGTAGCACCGCTCTATGAACAAGCCGCCGTTCTTGCCGATGTGCTGCGCGGCGGGACCCAGACCTTCGAACCGAAGCCCTTGTCGACGAAGTTGAAGGTCACGGGATGCGATCTCTTCTCAGCTGGGGATTTCGCGGAGGGCGAGGGGCGCCAGAACCTGCTCCTGCGTGATCCGAGCGCCCAGGTCTACAAGCGGCTCATCCTCGAGGATGGTCGCCTCATCGGCGCTGTTCTCTACGGTGAGACGACAGACGGCAGCTGGTATTTCGACCTGATCGAAAGCGGTGAGGACGTCACAGCGCTGCGCGACACGCTCCTCTTCGGTCCGGGGTACGAGGGCGCTGAGCTCTCCCGTTGTTCGTTGGCTGCGTGATGGACGGATCAGGCCTCCCTACGACACGGTCCACCTGTCCCTATTGTGGCGTGGGGTGCGGCGTGTTGCTGACGCCGGATGGCAACGGCGGGCTGCTCGTCAAAGGCGACCCTGATCATCCGGCGAACTATGGGAAGCTTTGCTCCAAAGGTTCTGCACTTGGTGAGACTGTTGGGGAAGAGATCAACCGGGGCTACCGGCTGAGGACACCTTTGGTCGATGGGAAGGCCACAAGCTGGGACGACGCGCTGCAGGTCGTGGCCGACAAGTTTCGCGCGGCTCGGGAGGAATACGGGCCCGATTCCTGCGCCTTCTACGTGTCCGGCCAGCTTCTGACCGAGGATTACTACGTCGCAAACAAGCTCATTAAGGGCTTCATCGGCACGGCCAACATCGACACGAACTCCCGCCTGTGCATGGCCTCGACGGTGGCGGGACACAAAAGAGCCTTCGGGACCGACACAGTGCCCGGCACCTACGAGGACCTTGATGAGGCAGACCTCATCGTGCTCGTGGGATCAAACCTCGCCTGGTGTCATCCGGTCCTTTTCCAGCGCGTTCTAGCCGCGCGTGAACAGCGCGGTACGCGCATCATCGTTGTTGATCCCCGCCGCACAGCTTCCTGCGATGCCGCTGATATGCATCTCAAACTCGCGCCGGGCAGCGATGTGGCGCTGTTCAATGATCTTCTCGCGCGCATCGATGCCGCTGGTGCCGTTGACGCGGCCTATGTGGCCCAGACCGAAGGGCTTGCTAGGGCGCTCGCAGCTGCGCGTGAGAATGATGCGGCAGAAACTGGCCTAACCGACGCGGAGCTTGCTGCTTTCGCAGCCGAATGGATCGGTACCGAGAAAGTTGTCACGGTCTTCTCTCAAGGGGTGAACCAGTCGACCTCCGGTGCTGACAAGGTCAACTCGATCATCAACTGCCATTTGGCCACCGGACGCATCGGGCGTCCCGGGCTCGGTCCGCTTTCCGTCACGGGTCAGCCAAACGCCATGGGCGGGCGCGAGGTTGGCGGTTTAGCCAACATGCTGGCCTGCCATCTCGACCTCGAAAACGCGGCCCACCGCAGCGCTGTGAAGAGTTTCTGGGACGCGCCAGAGATGCCTGAGGCCGCGGGGCTCAAGGCCGTCGACATGTTCCGAGCGGTTGGCGAAGGCAAGATCAAAGCGCTCTGGATCATCCACACGAACCCGGCCGTCTCCATGCCTGACGCTGATGCCGTGCGCGACGCCATCGCGGGGTGCGATTTTGTGGCCGTGAGTGACGTCACCGGGCGCACAGATACCGCGCGCCTCGCGGACGTCCTTCTGCCCGCTGCGGCGTGGGCCGAGAAGGATGGCACGGTCACCAACTCGGATCGCACGATTTCGCGTCAACGCGCGGTCTTGCCGCCGTTCTCTGGCGCCCGTGCGGATTGGGACATCCTCGCCGAAGTGGGCCGCCGCATGGGCTGGGAAGAGGCGTTCAATTACCAACACCCCGCAGAGATCTTCCGCGAGCACGCTGCTTTGTCAGGGATCGCAGGCAAGATGGGCCGCGACTTCGATATCTCGGGCCTCGAGGAGCTCTCGCGGGACGAATACGATGCCCTCAAGCCGCTTCGCTGGCCTGTGACGGCGACCAAGCAGGGCGGGCGTTTCTTTGAGAAGGGCGGCTTCTTCCACGCCTCAAGCAAGGCGAAATTTGTGCCCGTGCGCTGGCGCCCGCCTGTGGCGAAGACGGGGCCCCGCTATCCGTTCCGGTTCAACACGGGCCGGTTGCGGGATCAGTGGCACACGATGACACGCACCGCTTTGTCGGCGCGCCTGTCTTCGCATCTGGCCGAGCCCTTCCTTGATATCCACCCAGACGACGCACAAGACCTCGGCCTTGAAGCCGCTGATCTAGTGCGCATCAAAAGCCCAACTGGCGAGGCAATCCTGCGCACGCGCATCACGAGTGACGTGAGCCCTGGCCAAGTCTTTGCGCCCATGCACTGGACGGGCGAGACTGCGCCATCAGCGCGCATCGATGCCCTCGTCGCTGGCGAGGTTGACCCAGTCTCCGGCCAGCCCGAAAGCAAGGCAGCTGTCGTCGCCGTCACCAATTTCGATGCGGCCTGGTATGGCTTTGCTGTCTCTCTCGAAGCGCCTAAGGCCAAGGCCGATTACTGGGCGCTGGCGAAAACCGAAGCCGGATACAGGATGGAGCTTGCTGGCGCGACAGAACCTGCCGATTGGGAGGCCGAAGCGCGACGCCTGTTCGACTTGCCTGCGGCTGAGGTCACAAGCTTTTCAGATACCTCCCGTGGCATTGCGAGGCTGGCCTTCCACTCTGGCGGGCGGCTCCTTGCGGCGCTTTTCGTGGCGCGCGAGCCCGTTGCCGTCATGCGCGATTACCTCGCCACCCGACCGGGCGAGGCGGCGTCTGGGGTCCTTCTTGGCCGCACGCCTGCGGATGTGCCGGACCCCGGGCCGACAGTGTGTTCGTGCTTCAACGTGGGGGTGAAAACGATCGCCACTGCCATTGAAGAACAAGGCCTCGCGGATGTCGAAAGCGTGGGCGCGGCGCTGCGCGCCGGGACCAACTGCGGGTCCTGCCGTCCTGAGATAAGAGCGCTCCTTGCGTCGCTTCGCGTCGGTCAGGCCGCCCAGTAGGAAAGAGAGAGCCATGAAAGCCTTTCCCATGTTCATCAAAACGACCGGGCGCCGCGTTGTCATCGTGGGCGGGGGCGAGCAGGCGGCTCAAAAAGCGCGGCTGATGCTGAAAACGGACGCCCGCATTGTTCTGGCCGCGGGGGAGCTTGAGGATGAACTCGCAGGCCTCGTCGCCGAGGGCAGGGCGGAGCATTATGCAGGCCCGCTGACGCCCGCCTTCTTTCAGGATGCGGCCATGGTCTTTGTAGCGTCCGGCTGCTTCGCGATCGACATTTGCGCGCATGCCCTCGCCAAGGAGGCACACTGCGCCGTCAACGTCGTCGACCAGCCCGCCCTTTGTGACATGACAACGCCGTCACTGGTGGACCGCGATCCCGTCGTCATCGCGATCGGGACCGAAGGGACCGCGCCCGTGCTCGCCCGTCAGATCAAGACGCGGATGGAGGAGGAGCTGCCCCAGACACTCGGGGGCCTTGCGGCGCTCGCGGGGCGACTGCGGGGGTCGGTGGCGGCCAAGGTGAAACGGTCGGACAGACGCGCCTTTTGGCGCTGGGTCTTCGCGGAAGCACCAATGCAGATGTGGACGCGTGGGGCTGAAGCCCATGCCGCGCAGACGATCAAACAGGCTATCGCGGCCGGAGGTGCGCCTGAGCGCGTTGAAGGCGGTGTCTCGGTCGTCGGTGTTGGGCCTGGCGGCCCAGAAGCCCGTGATCTGATTACGATGCGAGGCGTTCAGCGCCTGCAGGAAGCGGATGTGATCTTTTATGACGCCGCTGTTGGTGAAGAAGTTTTGGAGCTCGCACGCCGCGATGCCGAACGTGTCTTCACAGGGCCTTTTGAGTGCGCTGAACCTTGGCCCGCGCTTGCGGCACGCATGCTCTCAGAGGCCCGCAAAGGCGCCCGGGTGGTGCAGCTGCAAGCAGGTGACGTCTCGGCTGAGGGCTTGCCCGGCGCTGAGATCGTGCCGGGCGTGATCATGCCTCATCCGGCGGCGTCCAATGCACTGAGCGCGCGCCGCTAAACAGGAATCGTTGCACGGCCATCGATTTTCCGCCTCTATGCGATGAGGGAGAGTGCAATGTTCCGCCTAAAGACATTGGCCGTATGACGACCGGCCCGCTCAAAGTGCGCCGGTTCAAGTCGGAGACGCCGCCTGATCGCAAGTTCAAGGTGGACGATCTTCTTGCTTTCCGGCGTGGGCGCGGTGACCTCGCATTCTCCATCTTCATCGCTTTGGTCGCGCTCTTTTTCTTTGTGTCATTCTTCTTTGCGTCCGGATGGGACGGGCGGAAGCTGCCCGACGAAATGGGCACCTATCTGCTGCGTCAATTCGGGATCATCGAAGGGGAAGGGCGCCTTGCAAGGCTAGGCCGAATTCTCAAGCAGGGCTGGGTCGCACCGGCGATCTGCATGGCAATCCTCGTGCCAGCAGCGGTGCTGAACCTGCGGAAAAGCTGGATCACGCACAATTGGCGGAAGCGGTTCAAACAACCGGTGGAGATGTCGTACGAGGCCTCCAAATGGCTCTCTGCGCTGGAGTTCGTAGGCTGGTTCATCGCCTACACGCTGGCCGTGCCAGTCTTTGGGTATCTGCTCAGCACGCTCGTCTTTGGCACCGCGCTTCCTTGGCGCATGGGCTACCGGGGCTGGCGCTGGATTGGCATCTGCCTTGCTGCTTCATTCGCGATCGTCCTCGTCTTTCGCACGGGGCTTCAGATCAAGACGCCGGTGAACATCTGGCTTTATTCGCTGCTGCCAGACGGGGCGCGCGGCTTCATGCTGACGTGGTTCTGAGGCGATGGAGGCGTTCTGGACCGGCCTAGATGCGATCGCACAG
>JBCBFV010000012.1:0-20374 GCA_038527425.1 Pseudomonadota bacterium | reverse complement strand
CAGCGCATCTCACGGTGCGTGCCAAGAATGGCATCTGGCTCCGGCTTACCCCGCGCTGAACACCTTAGAAATCAACCGTCTGTCGATTAGTCCGCGTTCGTACGCGCGAGCAGATCACGCAGAACATAAAGTCGGATTGCGGACGCCAGACCGCAATCAGTGCCCCGCGCTTCGTCAATTTCAGCTGCAAGAACGTTCAAAGGCTGCTTGTCGCGCGCGGCGATGGCCCGGAATTCTGCCCAGAATTCATCCTCCATCGACACCGAGGTGCGATGGCCCCTCAGCGTAAGGGAGCGTTTCTTGGGGCGTCCTGAATTCATGCCTCTGGCAATACCCATCTCTGTCGGCCATCGGCCTGTAGTTCCGAATAGGCGGTCAACAACCGGGGCAACCGGGCTTTGGGATCCGCCATATGCCGGCGTGCTAGTCTCAGCGTCCGCCGCGACCGGCGCAACCGCCGCATCTCACGAATGGATTTATCCTTCGTCATCACACAACCTCATACTTGATGAAGGGTTGCTAGCTGGTGAATTCGTCGAAAGTCCGCTGCGATCTGGGCGAATTTGTCTTAATTTTCGGGCGTGTCGTCCCGTTTGTGACGGTCGACATGGGCTTTGAGGGCGTCTCGATCGGCTTTTTCCGCCTGACGCTCGGCTTTCGTCCGTCCAAACGCGACAGCATTGGCATCGGCCTTGGCGCGCTTTTCGTCGCGTGCGCGCGCCTTGCGCACTTTGTTGAGGTTCACCACCTTCATGCAGCACCATACCGCAATTGCCAGGAGATCCCAAAACGATCCTCCACCCAGGCAAAGCGTTCTGCAAAGTCGTAGGCGTCTGGCGGCATGAGCACGGACCCACCGGCTTGTAGCGCGTCATGCGCCGCATCCACGTCCTCAGGGGCATCCAAATCCACCATGAATGACCACGAAGGCGTGGGCGCAAACTCGTGGGCTGCAGGGCTGTCGAAGAGCGTGAAGTCCTGCCCGCCGAGGGAGAGCTGCCAGAGCATCGCCGGCGGTGAAGGAGGGGTGGTCGAAAGGCCCGGAAAGGCCTTTGACCAGAGTTCAATGGCCGCCTCAGCCACCCCGGAATGGAGCATTATGTGAGGGCGAACCCTCACTTAGGCCCGATCATCTTTTCGGGGCGTACGACCTCGTCGAAACGCTCTGCCGTCACAAAGCCCAGGCCCACGGCTTCTTCCTTGAGGGTCGTGCCGTTCTTGTGCGCGGTCTTGGCGACGGTGGTGGCGTTGTCATAGCCGATCTCGGGTGCCAGCGCGGTCACGAGCATGAGGCTCTCGTTCATGATCTTGGCGATACGGTCTTCGTTGGCCTTGATGCCCACAACGCAATTGTCGGTGAAGGCTTGGGCCGCATCACCCAGAAGCTGCATGGATTGCAGCACGTTGTAGGCCATCATCGGCTTGTAGACGTTGAGCTCGAAGTGACCTTGGGAGCCTGCAAAGCCCACAGCGGCGTCGTTGCCGAAGACATGGGCGCAGACCTGCGTGAGGGCCTCACATTGGGTCGGGTTCACCTTGCCCGGCATGATGGAGGAGCCGGGCTCATTCTCGGGCAGCATCAGCTCACCCAAACCACAGCGCGGGCCGGAGCCGAGGAGGCGGATGTCATTGGCAATCTTGAAGAGCGATGCGGCCACCGTCTTCAGCGCGCCCGACATCTCCACCATGGCGTCATGGGCGGCGAGCGCTTCGAACTTGTTGGGCGCTGTTACGAAGGGCAAGCCGGTGATGTCGGCCATGTGGGAGGCGACCGTTTCACCCCAGCCCTGAGGCGTGTTCAGGCCCGTGCCAACGGCTGTGCCGCCTTGAGCGAGCTCGTAGATGCGGGGCAGGGCGGCCTCGACACGCGCGATGCCCATGGCCACCTGATGCGTGTAGCCCGAGAATTCCTGCGCGAGCGTCAGTGGCGTTGCGTCCATTGTGTGGGTGCGGCCGATTTTGATGATGCCCTCGAACTCCGCGACTTTGGCTTCGAGCGCGGCGTGCAGGCTGCGCAGACCCGGCAGCGTCACGTCCCGCGCCGTCATCGCGGTGGCGATGTGCATGGCGGTGGGGAAGGTGTCGTTTGACGACTGACCCATGTTGCAATGGTCGTTGGGGTGGACGGGCGTCTTCGAGCCGATCTCACCGCCCAGGATCTCGATCGCGCGGTTCGAGATCACTTCGTTGGCGTTCATGTTCGACTGCGTGCCGGAGCCCGTCTGCCACACGACGAGAGGGAAGTGATCGTCGAGCTTGCCGTCCACGACTTCGCGCGCGGCCTGCTGCATCGCCTCACCGATCCCGTCGAGCTTGCCCGCTTCGGTATTGGCGCGGGCGCAGGCTTCTTTGATGACACCCAGCGCTCGGACGACGGCCACGGGCTGCGTCTCCCACCCGATGGGGAAGTTCATCAAGGACCGCTGCGTTTGCGCACCCCAATACCGGGTGGCGTCCACCTCAAGAGGTCCAAAGCTGTCGGTTTCGGTACGGGTCTTGGTCATGGGGCGCGATCCTTTACGATTTGGTTCCGCATACAAAAGGATACCGCCGCCCGCAACGCGCGGTTGCGCTAACGCTTACGCTCTCAGTGCTTGCGGAAACTATCGAGGCTGACAACGTCACCGGTCTTGGCTTCCGGCGCCGGCTCTTCCTTAGGCTCTTGCGCCGGGATTTCGGTGGCAAGGCGCGGCTCTGGAAGCTGCTCTTCCTCGTCGTCCTGGCTCTCGAACCGCAGACCGAACTCCACAGACGGGTCCACGAAGGTCTTGATGGCATCGAAGGGGATGTAGAGTGGCTCGGGGCTGTCGCCGAAGTTCAGCGTGACCGAGAAGCCTTCATCCGTGACCTCAAGATCGGCGTACCAGTGCTGCATCACCACGGTCATTTCGCCCGGATAGCGATCCGACAGCCAGTCGGCGATCTCCACATCCGGATGCATCGTGTCGAAGGTGATGAAGAAGTGATGCGCCCCCGGCAGATTGCCCGCCTCCTGCACTTCGCTCAGCACCTCGTGAATGAGGCTCCGCATCGCGCGGTGCATCAAGGCGCCATATTCGATCGTGTCAGACATGGGTGCATCCGATTGGGGTAGCACCAGCATAAGGGATTCGGCGGGAAGCGAAAGGGCGTCAGAAAAGCGTCGTCAGCGCCAGTGTGACAGGGATCATCACGGCCAGCGTGCTCAAAACGCCGCGGCCGAACCCGAGCATCAAGACACCCGCGATCGCCGTCAGAAGGACCGCCACGGGCCGAAATGTCTCAAGCACTGGAAGGACATAGCTGCCGTTCCCGGGCTCCACTTCGCCGAAGAAGACATGCATCGCGAAAAAGAGCGAGAGGCTCAGGATGACACCCACAACCGCAGCCGTGACCGAACGAAGGGCCGAAGCAATCCGCGGGTGCGAAGTGAGGCGTTCGAGATAGGGCGCCCCTGCGAAGATCCAGAGAAAGCAGGGCAAGAACGTCACCCAGAGCGTCACAACGCCTGCCAGCACAGCCAAGGGCCAGCCGCCCTGGGCGTGGCCTGCGAGGATGCCAACGAACTGCGTCACAAGGATCAGAGGGCCAGGTGTCGTCTCGGCCAATCCGAGCGCATCGATCATCGCATCCGTGCTGATCCAGCCCAGGTCCTGCACGACTGTCTGCGTCATATAGGCAAGGACCGAATAGGCGCCGCCAAAGGTCACCACGGCAAGCTGGCTGAAGAATAGGGCGAGGCTGAGGAGGAACGTCGCGCCAAGGGCCCAGAAGACGGCGATGGGTAGGCCCCAAAGCCCCGCGATGACGGCCAAAAGCCCCGGTTGCGGTGCTTGTCGCGGCGGCGCCTCCGAAGTTCCGGTGGCACGGATCCAACCAATGAGGCCCGCACCCAAGATGATCAGCGGAAAGGGGACCCCGGCAAAGAAGATCGCGACAAAGGCCGCTCCGGCGATTGCGAGCCCCACGTTTCCGTCGAGTTTGCCTGCCAGTTTACGCAGAGCGGTGAGCACGATGACGATCACCGTGGCTTGGATGCCGATAAAGAGCTCTTGGACCATGGGCTGGGCGCCGAACTCGATGTAGAGCGCGGCCAAAGCGAAGATGACAATCGCGCCCGGAATGACGAAGAGAGAACCCGCGAGGATGCCGCCCCAAACGCCTTTCAGGCGCCAGCCCGCATAGGTCGCGAGCTGCATCGCCTCAGGTCCGGGCAGCAGCATGCAAAAGCTCAATGCGCGCAGAAAGGCATCCTGCGTGAGCCAACCGCGCCTGGTGACGAGCTCGTCCTCCATCAGCGCGATCTGCGCTGCGGGGCCGCCGAAGCTCAGGCATCCGATACGCCCGAATGCAGTGAAGAGGTCACGATAGGAAGGGCTCATGCTGCGCCTCCTTCGTGACTGTGGGTCTCGTTCTGACCGTCGCGCGCCCAGCGATAGAGCGCGTCGTAGAGCGGGAAGGTGGCTTCCATCTGCTCATGGTCGTTCTTGTATATCTTGGAAAAGCCGACCGAGGCGGCGAGCAATCCTGCGGCTTGAGGCTCGGCGTTGAGATCCCCGAGGTCAGCGGCACGGATGATGTCGGCGACCTTGTTCAAGGCGCTGATATCAAGTTGAAATTCTTCAAGAAGCGCATCGAAGCTCGACCGTCCCTCAGTGTCTCTGAAAGGGGCGCCTGGGCAATCAAAAGCGGTGGCGCCAAACCGTTCGGCCACGGCCATGACCTCTTTGGGCGGGACAAACATGAACTCGGCGCTCGGGTCCACGAAGCGACGCAAGAGCCAAGGGCAGGCGATGCGGTCGATCTTCGGGCGGTGGCGGGTCACCCAAAGCGGGCCGCGTAGGCACGCCGCCGGTATCAAGGTCAGGCCTGCGTCGCGCCATCCATGGATCCCGCCTTCTAAGGCCTCGGCCGCAATCCCGCGCGCCCGAAGAAGGGCCGCAGCACCGTGAGAGAGCTTTTTGCCCTTTTGGCAGATCACCACGACGCGCGCGGCACCTGCGCAAGCCTCTACGATCTCAAGGTGTGAGGCGCGCCGCGAGCCTGGGATAAGCCGAGGATCTTCAGCGAAGTCTTCATCAAGGCAGACGTCGATCAGGGTTGGCGCGCCGGGGACACCGATCATGCGCATGAGCGCGGCGGGCGTGATTTCATTGAATTGGGCCATGGGGCATCCTTCGATTTGGTCTCGGAAGATGCGCGCTTGAGCCTCGGCCTCACGGGGCGGCGCGTGCCCCTTGTTGCCCACATATCCCCTGCATCCTCAGGCGGTCAAGGGAGCGGGCGGTTCCATAGAAGAGGTTCGGAGAACTCGACGGAGTTGTTGGAAGGGTCACGCACGTAGATGGAGCGCGCGCCGGTGGGCCATTTGAAATCTGCCTCAATGTCGAGCCGGCTCGCTTCGAGATGCATGCGCCATGCGTCGAGGGTATCGCCCGCGACCCGAAAGCACATGTGCCCGGGGCCGTCCGCACCGTGGGTGGGAACAGGGAAGGGGCCAGATGCTTCGCGGGTGGCTTCCGCCACGAAGAGGAGGAGCATGCCTGGCCCACAGCCATAAAAACGGTGGCGCCCGGGGACGTGCAGCACTTCTTCCAAGTTCAGGATGCCGGCGTAGAAATCGTGGGCGGCATCGAGGTCGGTGACGTAGAGAGCCGTCTCGAGGATTGCGTCGGGTTTGAGCATGGTTGAAGGCATCCCAATTGGTTGCTTCATTTGTACAAAGCAATGCGGACGCCGGGAAGCAAATGTGGGGAGAGAAGTGCAGGCTTCTGTTGCCAGGTGCCTGCGGACCCCGCCTAACGCGGCTAGGCGCTAGGGCTTAAGTTCGGTTCGACCCGGACCGCTTACGCGGCCAGAGCAACCGGAGCACGATTGTCGTTTGCAATTGTACTTTTCGGGCCGGTACGGTGGCACCCCGCCGAGACAAAGCTAACCCCTTTAGACGTCCGTCGATCCTATTTCGGCCCCGAAGCCCTGCAAACGACAGGGTTTTTGGTGGAGCCGCCGGGTACCGCCCCCGGGTCCGATCCGCTTATTGCGAGCGCGTTTATGTCCATAGTTCTTGCGAACGGTCTCAATATAAGGACGTCTGCGGCGGTTGCAAAGGCGGGAAGCCTCCGGCGGGAGTATTTTTGGAAAGATGAAGTGGGGGCGGGGTTTAGGCCGGTCTGTTGAGGAGGATGAGGATGACGGCCAGGGCGATCTCGATCCCGCCGAATACGGCAACTTTCATGACGGGCGGCGAGTCGAGCGCCAGCGACACCACCCGACCGAGGGCTGCGCCGACGAAGGCGATCCCGATGAAGAAGAACGCTTCTTTTTGTTGGGTGATGAGGGCGTAGGCGCCCATCACAACGAAGAGGCCGCCCACGGAGGCGCGCATTTCGCTGAGGCCCATGGTGCTTGACGTTGTGGCCAGATCCAGCGCGCCCAGCGTGTAACGCGGGGCGAGGAACCCGAAGGCACCGAAGGCGATGGTGAGGACGGCGCAGATGTTGCTGAGGATCATTTTGAGGCTCCAGTCGGTCTTTGGTCTTTAACGTCTGACAAAGGGCACCGGACCAATCGAAGATGAGGTGTGTGGGTTAGATATTTGAAAATAATGGGATTTATCTTTGCGGCTGGCGGTGGCGCGCATACATGCGGCGCACATGGGCCATGCTTGGTCTGTTTGCCCAGTCATCGCAATCTGCGGCCATGAGCGGGGGCGGTTTCAACCCCTTGTAGACGGGGTGCTCTGGCGGCAGTGCCACTGGCGCCAGTAATGCGGCTGCGGTGAGATCGGCTCGGTTGGGGGCGTCGCCCCCCAGATACTCGCGGCCGTCTCTCAGAAGGGAGTCCAGCCAATCAAGCTCGTGAAGGAGGTGATCGCGGGCGCGTGCGCGTCTTTCGGGACCAAGACGCATGCCGACAATCATGAGGCGTCTGATCAAGGGCCAGAAGGTTCGAAAAGCCATACTTTTCATGGGGCTAAGGTCAGTCATGAAGAGAGGTGGAATCTCTCTGGGCGTCTCGATTGCGGCTTCGCTGTAGAAATACGCGATAATGCGGGGGCCGACTTTGGTGTCGAGGCGCTGCTCCAGGTCCGTCCCGGTTGGGAGGAGGCCCGTTCCTTGCGTTTCAGCCCAATCGAGGATGGCTGAAGAGCCTTGGATGGCGCTCTGCCCTGGTCGCTCGAGAATGGGGACGCTTGTGCCCGGAACCTTCAGGCGGCGCGCATTGCGCATGTGGAGGAAGGGGATTGTGGGTTCAAGCCGGTAGGGAACGCCGGCCCAGTCGAGGCCCCAACGTGCTTTTTCGCTGAAATGCGAGATCGAGAAGGTGTGGAGGATGGGCTGCGGGGTCATGAGGTTTGGTGGAGAATCCGCTTAGTGTGCGGCCGCGTCTGGATCGGCCTCGGGTGCGCTTTCTGCCCAGTTTTCTGGGCAGAAAGCTATTTTAGTCAGAGGTTTAGAAACCTGCTTTGATCTTCTCGAACTCTGCGATCATCTGCTCGCGGAGCCCATTGTCCATGGGCAGCTGTGCGAGGATCGGCACATCCACCGGGCCAAGACCCACTTCGGTGAGCGTCTCGGCGTCGATGTTCGACATGTTCTCGGCGTTGGCGTGGCCGTAGCCCCATTCGTTGACGATGTAGTCTGTCACTTCGGGAGCGAGCCAGGCTTCCATGAAGTCATGAGCCTTTTGCTCGGAGCCGGGGCCGTCAACGAGGTTCACGTAGCCGCAGAACCAGGCAGAAGAGCCTTCTTTGGCTTCGCGTTGGAAGGCGATGGGCTGGCCTTCACCGGACATGGTCACGGGCGTTTCGTTCCAGGACCATGCGACGAGGACTTCGCCGGTGCCCATGAGCTGTGCAAGCTCGGCACCGTCGGCCCAGTAGGCGCGGTTCAGTTGGTGGGCTTCGCGCATCCAAGCGGAGGCGGCCTCAAAGTCTTCTTGGGTGGCCGTTGTCCAGTCGGAGACGCCGGTGGCGAGATAGGCCAGGGCGTAGGCGTCATCTACGTTGTCGGGCAGCGAAATGCGGCCCGCGTATTTCGGGTCGGTGAAGACCTGGAGCGACGCCACATCTTCAGCCGGGACCTCATCAGTATTGTAGGCGATGGCGGTCATGCCTGCGTCGGCAGGGATGAAGTAGACGCCGCTGTCATCTGCGAAGATGGGGTTTTCTTTGTAGGAGGCTTCCACTTTCGCGTAGCTCGGGATCTGGCTGATGTCCCAAGGCTCGATGATGCCCGCGTCACGCCATTTCTGGACAGATTGCGAACAGGGGTGGCCGACATCGGCGCGGAAGCCGGAGCGCAGCTTCTGGAACGCTTCTTCTTCTTCACCAAAGAAAGCATAGGACGGCGCGACGCCGTGTTTCTCTTCGTATTTGACGTAGAAGCCTTCTTCTTCGAAGCCGGACCAGTCAAAGACGAGCAGTTCCGGATCAGCAGCAAAGGCGCTTGTTGCCAGCGTGACAGCAGCTGCGGAGCCGAGATACTTGGCGAGTTTCATTTAGTCTCTCCCGATTAACACTCGCGAGAGGCTAGGCGGGGTGAGGCTTTCACGCAAGATGATTGCGCGCGTCGGGCGGTGCGCGCGCCCCGTGAGGGCACATGATTTGGCGTTGTGCTCGGATATTTGGCGGCCGGTCGGCGCTCTGTTTCTGTGCGCGGCGTGCGCCGTGCTCGAAAGGCGCCCGCCCACCGACCCACATGAATGTCGCTCATAGAACAGAAGTGGCGCGAAATGGGTTGATTGAGCCACATGTTGGGATAGCTGCGGCCCACGGCATGGGACAGCCGATCGGGGAGAAAAATATGTCACAGATTTCACCATCGCGCCGGGTACGTCGCACGCCTTTTTCCGATGGCGTGGAGGCCGCGGGCGTTCAGGGCTACACGGTGTATAACCGCATGCTCTTGCCGACGTATTTTGAGAGCGTCGTGGACGACTACCATCACCTCAAGCGCCATGTGCAGATTTGGGATGTGGCTGTAGAGCGCCAAGTCGAAGTACGTGGCCCTGATGCCGGGCGCCTGATGCAAATGCTCACCCCGCGCGACCTGCGGGGAATGCTGCCGGGGCAGTGTTACTACGTGCCCATGGTTGATGAGACCGGTGGGATGCTCAATGACCCGGTCGCGCTGAAGTTCTCCGACGATCGCTATTGGGTGTCGATCGCGGACAGTGACCTGCTCCTCTGGATCAAGGGCATTGCTTATGGCTTCCGGCTCGATGTCATCGTGACCGAACCTGATGTGGCGCCTTTGGCGGTGCAGGGGCCTAAGGCGGATGATCTTGTCTCTCGTATTTTCGGGGACTCGGTGCGGGACCTTCGTTTCTTCCGCTACGGCCTCTTTGACTTCGAGGGTGTCGAGATGGTGGTGGCGCGCTCAGGCTATTCCAAGCAGGGCGGTTTCGAGATCTATGTTGATGGCTATGACATGGGCATGCCGATCTGGAACGCGCTGATGAAGGCTGGTGAAGACCTCAATGTGCGCGCGGGCTGCCCCAATGGCATCGAGCGCATCGAGGGCGGGCTCTTGAGCTATGGCAACGACATGACCATCGAAAACACGCCCCATGAGGCGGGGCTTGGACGGTTCTGTTCCACGCAAACGGCCATTGGCTGTGTGGGGCGTGATGCGCTTCTGCGCGTGGCCAAGGAAGGCCCGATCAAGCAGGTGCGTCCGATCTCGATCACCGGGGACCTGCCGCTCTGTGACCGAGGCTGGGACATCGTGGCGGGCGGCAAGCGCGTGGGCATGGTGACGTCAAGCGCATTGTCCCCTGACTTTGACACCAACGTCGCGATCGGCATGGTACGCATGACGCACTGGGATCCGGGAACGAAGCTTGAAGTCGTCACTCAGGACGGGACGTTCCCGGCGGTGGTGCAGGACAAGTTCTGGAACTGATCGCCAGCCGGGACAAAAGGCGGAGACAAGATGCCCACGCTCATAGCCATCATCATCGCGATTGCGGTTTTCATTTGGTGGGCGCGGCGTCTTGGAACCCCCGGTGCCGCCCCTCAGCGTAAGAAGAAATCCTGCGATTGGCAGCGCGTGAACCCTGAGGAGACGCGCGCCATGAAGGAATATCGGTGTGCAGCTTGCAACGAAGTAGCCTATGGGCGGGGAGAGAACTTGCCCGCCGCACGCTCGTGCCGGGCCGGATGACACGAAAGGAAAGCCTATGTTCAATGCTCTGATCGTCGAGAAGGATGACGAGGGGAAAACCTCTGCCGCCGTGCAAGAGATCAGTGAGGACAGGCTGCCTGAAGGGAATGTGACCGTCGCGGTCGAGTATTCCACGGTCAACTACAAGGACGGTCTGTGCATTGGTCCGGGCGGCGGGCTGGTGCGCAACTACCCCCATGTGCCGGGGATCGATTTCGCCGGTACTGTCGAGACGTCTGATGATGATCGCTATGCGCCGGGCGACAAGGTTGTGCTGACCGGTTGGCGCGTGGGCGAGGTCCATTGGGGCGGCTATGCGCAGAAAGCCCGTGTGAGTGCGGATTGGCTGGTGCCGCTGCCTGCGGGCATGACGACGCGCCAAGCGATGGCGGTGGGCACGGCGGGCTTCACGGCGATGCTCGCGGTGCAGGCGCTGGAAGATCACGGGATCAAGGATGGCCCGGTGCTCGTAACCGGTGCTGCGGGGGGCGTGGGCTCTGTCGCCACGGCGATCCTTGCCGCAAAAGGTCACGAGTTGGCAGGCGTCACCGGACGCCCCGAGACAGCCGACTATTTGAAGAGCCTTGGCGCGACCCAGATCGTGGCCCGTGAAGAGATCAATGAGACGACAAAGCGCCCGCTCGAGACCGAGACATGGGGCGGCTGTGTTGATGCCGTGGGCGGCGCAATGCTCGCACGCGTGCTGGGCCAGATGCAGTATGGCGCCTCGGTGGCTGCTGTGGGTCTTGCAGGCGGGGCAGGGTTGCCCGCAACGGTCATCCCGTTCCTGCTGCGCGGTGTGAACCTTCTGGGCATCGACAGCGTCATGCAGCCCTACGCGGCGCGCGAACGTGCCTGGGCTGATATCGCGGCCACGCTACCTATGGACACGCTTGAGGCGATGATCCAGCCCGCGACGCTGAGCGATCTTCCGGGCCTTGGTCGCGACATCCTCAAAGGTCAGGTTAAGGGCCGCGTTGTAGTGGATGTGAACGCCTAAAGGCACTTTTGTCAGAGGCGGCGGCTGTGACCGGCGCCTCGACAGAACAGGCGCCGTGATGGGCGATGCGCCGCACCCTTCTCATTTTGCTTGAAAATCAGGCGCGGGCGACGCAACCCTTTGTTATGCAACTGGATACCGGGTTTGTCCGCGCTCAGTTTCCGGCCTTCGCAGAACCAGCACTGCGTGATCTTGCGTTCTTTGAGAACGCAGGGGGTAGTTACGCGTGCCGGTATGTCGTTTGGCGGTTGAGCCGGTTTTACAAGGAACGAAAAGTCCAGCCGTATGGGCCATTTCCTGTCTCTGATCTTGCCGGATCAGAGATGGACGAAGCGCGTTGGCGTTTGGCGCGGATGTTGGGTGTGTTGGCCGAGGAGGTCTCCTTCGGGCCGTCGACGACGGCAAACACCTACGTTCTCGCTCAGGCGTTCCGGCAATGGTTGCCCGAAGCCGCAGAAGGCCGTCCCGCCATCATCGTTACCAATCAGGATCATGAAGCCAATTCCGGCCCGTGGCGGCGGCTGGCAGAGGCGGGGATCGAGGTGCGAGAGTGGCGGATGCGCGACGACGGGCATCTGGATATCGATGATCTGGAACCCCTCTTAGACGGCGCGCAGCTGTTGGCCTTTCCCCACGCCTCAAACGTGGTGGGCGAGATAAATGACGTGGCGCGCATCTGTCGGATGGCGCAGCGCCATGGCGTTTTCACCTGCGTCGACGGGGTGAGCTACGCACCGCATGGTCTACCAAATGTGCGCAAGCTGGGCTGCGATATCTACCTCTTCTCCGCCTACAAGACCTACGGCCCGCATCAAGGGATCATGGCCATTAGATCCGAGCTTGGGATGGCGCTGCCCAATCAGGGGCACGTGTTCAACGGTGATGATCTGACGAAGCGTTTCACCCCTGCCGGCCCTGATCATGCGCAAGTCGCGGCCTGTGCGGGTTTGGCCGATTACATCGACGCGCTCTACAAGCATCACATGCGGGCAGGGCGTGATGGCACTGGTCGCGCCGAAGTCATCCACGACATGATGCGTGCGCGCGAAAAGGAGCTGACGGTCCCGCTCCTCGACATGATCGAAGAGCGCGGGCTGCGTCTGCTGGGCCCGGCAACGAAGGACCGCGCCCCGACATTTGCCTTGGACGTGGGCGACCGCGCATGGTCGGTTGCGCAGCGCCTGGCGAAGCATGGCGTGATGGCGGGGGCGGGCGACTTTTATGCGGGCCGGGCGCTTTCTGCGTTGGGGATTAAGCCCGAAGACGGGGTCCTTCGTCTCTCGTTCACGCATTATACGAGCGATGAAGAGGTTGACCGCCTGATCGAGGCCCTAAATCGAGTGCTCTGACCCGGGCGAATGCCCGCAACTAAGAGCAGGTGTCTATGACTGCCCCGACACTCATGTGGTTTCGCCGCGATCTGCGGCTTTCTGACAATAACGCGCTGCTTGCGGCCTGCGCCGATGGGCCGGTCATTCCGATCTTTATTCGCGACGAGGTCGTGGACACTCTGGGCGCGGCACCTGCGTGGCGGCTCGGGCTTGGGGTAGAAAAGCTGGCTGAAACGCTTGAGGCGCAGGGCTCAAAGCTGATCCTGCGTTCCGGCAATGCGCTTGAGGTGATCAAGGAAGTCGTGGCCGAGACGGGCGCGAAGGCCATCCATTGGTCGCGAGCCTATGATCCCGATAGTCAGGCCCGAGACATGGCCGTCAAAGCATGGGCGAAAGAGGCAGGGCTCGTGGCTGAGAGCCACAAGGGCCACCTCCTTTTTGAGCCGTGGACCGTAGCCACAAAGACGGGCGGTTTCTACAAGGTCTACACCCCCATGTGGAAATCCGTCCGCGGCGCAGATCTTCCAGAGACGGTCGCGGCTCCCTCCAAGATCGCGGCACCTGACAGTTGGCCCACCTCAGACCTTCTGGAGGATTGGAACCTTGGCGCGGGCATGCGCCGCGGTGCATCGATCGTGCGCCCCTATGTGCGTCTCGGCGAGGATGCCGCGCGGGATCGATTGGACTACTTCTGTGACGCACTGATCGGCAACTACGACACTGCACGCGATGATCCTTCGAGCGATGGCACCTCGAACCTTTCCGAGAACCTCGCGCTCGGCGAAATTTCACCGCTGACGTGCTGGTGGGAGGGCATGCGCGCCATGCAAGAGGGCAAGCCCGGTGCCGAGACGTTCCTGAAAGAGATCGTCTGGCGCGAGTTTGCCTACCACCTTCTGCACCACACCCCGCGCATTGCCACGGGCAACTGGCGTGAAGAATGGGATGCCTTCCCGTGGAACGAAGACGAAAACCACCCCCATGTGAAAGCCTGGAAACAGGGGCGCACGGGCATCCGCTTCGTCGATGCCTCCATGCGCGAGATGTATGTGACGGGCCGTATGCATAACCGAGGCCGGATGATCGTGGCCTCCTACCTGTGCAAGCACCTGTTGTCGCACTGGAAAATCGGCCGTGCGTGGTTCGACGATTGCCTGATCGATTGGGATCCGGCGTCGAATGCCATGGGATGGCAATGGTCGGCAGGATCGGGGCCTGATGCCACGCCATACTTCCGCGTCTTCAATCCGGTTACGCAACGCGAAAAGTTCGATCCCAAGCGCCTCTACGTGACGCGATGGATCGCCGAAGGTCACCGAAACCCGTCCGAGACCGCCTTGTCCTATTTCGACGCGATCCCCGAAAGTTGGAGCATGGCCGCAAGCGATGCCTATCCCGCACCGATCGTTGATGCCGCAGAAGGGCGCAAACGCGCGCTCGATGCCTACGAAAACAGGGGCTTCTGAGCCCGGCACGCTACGAAAAGCTTGTCGGGACAAGTGCTTGGTGTCTAAAACTTCTGACAAGAACGGTGCACGTTGCAGGAAGCGGGCACATGAGGGGAGAAAGCATGATCCTGACGAGTACACGCGGACAGAAAAATCTGCCGCGCTATTTCACCCACGTCTTCGACCTCGCCCAAGTGGCCGAGAATGGGCGTCTGGACATCCGGCTCCCTGACGACCGCGTCTTCCGCGCAGACACCAAACGCCCAGGACCCGTGGCCGAAGTGGTGGTGCACGACAACGACGTCTTTGCCCGCATGATCCGCGAAGGTCAGCTTGGGTTCTGCGACGCCTATCTCGAAGGGCAGTGGTCCACGCCTGATTTGCAGTCGTTCATGGATTTCATCCACGCCGATAACGACGACATGTTCGACGGCTTCAAGGGCCAAAAGCTTGTCCAGATGTACGAGAACTTCCGTCACTGGCTGAACCGGAACACGCGAAAGCAGGCCAAGAAGAATATCTCGGCCCACTATGATCTCGGCAACGATTTCTATGCGCTCTGGCTTGACGACACGATGACCTATTCGAGCGCGATCTTCTCGACGGGGCAGGAGAGCCTCGAGGCCGCTCAGATCGCCAAGTACAAAAGCATGGTCGACCAGATGGGCGCCAAGCCCGGTGACCACGTGCTCGAGATCGGCTGCGGCTGGGGCGGCTTTGCGGAATACGCTGCCGGCGAGCGTGGGCTCAAAGTCACCTGCCTGACGATCTCGCAAGAGCAATACAACTACGCCGTCGAGCGCATCCGCAAAGCGGGGCTAGAGGACAAGGTAACCTTCAAGCTGCAGGACTACCGCGACGAAACAGGCACCTATGACGGCATCGCCTCAATCGAGATGTTCGAGGCCGTGGGCGAAAAGTACTGGCCAGCCTATTTTGAGACTGTGCGCGAACGTCTGAAGCCCGGCGCACAGGCCACGCTTCAGATCATCACCGTGCAGCACAAGCGCTTCGAGATTTACCGCTCCAGCGTCGACTTCATCCAAAAGTACATCTTCCCAGGCGGCATGTTGCCGTCGCCGATCGTGCTGCGCGAGCAGGTAGAGCAGGCGGGGCTGAAAGTCGTGAAGTCGATCGAATTTGCAGATAGCTATTCGCAGACGCTGCGCCGTTGGCATGATACGTTCAACGAAAAGTGGGAGACCATTCACGCCATGGGCTTTGATGACCGCTTTCGCCGGATGTGGAACTTCTATCTGACGTCATGCGCCGCGACCTTCCATTCGCGGAATTGCGACGTGACGCAGATCACGATCTCGAGGCCTGCCTGATGCCTACGGTTGGCAAAGTCGTCGCGGCGATCTGCTTTGCGGCAGCAGCTTTCTACGTCTCGCTCCTTGTGCAAGACATGTATGCCGAGGAACGCCCGTTCCATAACCTCGCGTGGATCAACGCCTGTCTCGGCTTGATCGTGGGTTGGCGCGTGGCGGGCAGCAAAGCAGGCAGTGGCTGGAACGCGGCCATCGGCTATTGGCTGACGACGACGATTGCGCTTTTTGTCGTGTGTCTCTTCGCCAACTCCTTTGGCGACATGATCCGCCAATCCATGCGCATGCAGTATGATGGTCCAGTTGAGGGCATCGTCGATATCGCCTCCATCATGTGGAAGTATGGCCAGGAGATCGCCACCCAGGAGGTTCTTGGTACAGCGCTCGTCGGCGGCCTGATCGCCGCGCTTGTGACCGAGTTCTTCGGGCGCCGCTTTCCGTGAAACCAATCTTTCTTTACGGCACTCTGCGGCATCTGCCGCTGCTCGAAATCGTGGGCGGCACTGCGTCCGCGATCCCGGCTGCATTGGCTGGCCATGGCGTTTTTCATGCGGGCGAGAACAACTGGCCCTGCATTGCCAAGGCTGAGGGCAGGGTGGATGGCCTGCTGATCGACGGCACAGAGGCGCGGGCACGGATCGATTACTATGAAGGTGGCTACGATTATTCCTTGAGACCGGTCGCGGTGGAGACGGCCGACGGGGTTGTCGAAGCCGAGGTCTATTGGCCCGGCGATAGCGTCCCGCCACCGGGCGCAGCTTGGGTGCTGGAGGACTGGGTTCAGCGCTGGGCACCCATGACGCTCCACGTCGCGCGGGAGGCGATGGAATACTACGGCGACATTGATGCCCAGACGTTGGCACGCCGTATGCACGTCATCAGAGGCCGTGCGGGCGCGCGGCTGACCGCTGAAAGCGGGGCGGCGCAGACGACATCGCTGGGGCCCATCCCTGAGGTCAAGGCCGAGCACGTTCGCGAAACGCGGCCCTATTCCAACTTCTATTCGCTCAAAGAGGGAGATCTTCGGATCCCGCGCTTTGATGGTTCGATGACAGACCCGGTCAATCGGGCGAGCCTTGTGGCCTTCGATGCCGCCGTGGTGCTGCCCTACGACCCCGTCCGCGACCGCGTGCTTTTGATCGAGCAGTTTCGCGTGGGTCCGTCTTTTCGCGGTGATCCGCAGTGCTTCCTGATCGAGGCACCCGCCGGGGCCGTCGACGGTGGCGAGACGCCAGAAGAGGCCTGCCACCGAGAGCTGCGTGAAGAGGCAGGCGTCACCGCGCGCGCGCTGCATCTGTGTTCGTCATCCTATCCGACGCCTGCAGCCTCGACCGAGTTTCTCTCGATCTATGTGGCGATTGCCGATTTGCCGGATACCGCTGGTGGAATGGGCGGGCTCGAGACTGAAAACGAGGACATCCGCTCAACCATTGTCGACTACGCCCGTTTTGAGGAAATGCTCGACGCGGACGTCTTCAAGGTGGGTCCCCTTGTCATCGCGGGGCACTGGCTTGCTCGGAACAGGGCGCGCCTGCGCGGATAGGCTTGTGGCGCCGCGCCCGCACGCGTAGCACAGAGTTCGAATAAGGAGTTCATCCCATGCGCGTTTACGAAGATCTGCCCGCTGCCATCGGCAACACGCCTCTCATCAAGCTGAAACGCGCAAGCGAGGAGACGGGGTGCACCATCTTGGGCAAGGCTGAGTTCCTGAACCCGGGGCAGTCCGTCAAAGACCGCGCGGCCCTCTTCATCATTAAGGATGCACTCGCGAAGGGCACGCTGAAGCCCGGCGGCACGATTGTTGAGGGCACGGCGGGCAACACTGGGATTGGGCTTGCGCTCGTTGGCGCTGCGCTGGGCTTCAAATGCGTGATCGTTATTCCTGAGACCCAGAGCCAGGAAAAGAAAGACATGCTCCGCCTTGCCGGCGCCGAGCTCGTGGAAGTGCCCGCAGCACCCTACCGCAACCCGAACAACTACGTCCGCTACTCGGAGCGGCTGGCCGACAAGCTCAACGAGACGCTGCCGGGCGGTGCGGTTTGGGCGAACCAATTCGACAACGTCGCAAACCGACAGGCTCATATCGAAACGACGGGCCCAGAGATTTGGGAACAGACGGGCGGCAAGGTCGACGGCTTTATCTGTGCGGCGGGCTCCGGCGGTACTGTGGCGGGCATGGCGGCCTATCTGCAGCCCAAGGGCGTGAAGGTGGGTATCGTCGATCCCTATGGTGCGGCGCTTTACAGCTACTACACCGAAGGCGAACTCAAATCCGAAGGCGGCTCTATCTCCGAAGGGATCGGGCAGGGGCGGATCACCGCCAACCTCGAAGGCTTTACCCCTGACTTCGCGTGCCGCGTCTCGGACGACGTTGCCGTGCCGATCGTCTTTGACCTTCTGGAAGAGGAAGGGCTTTGCATGGGCGGCTCGACGGGCATCAACATCGGCGGCGCCATGGAGATGGCCCGCGACATGGGCCCCGGCCACACCATCGTGACGATCCTGTGTGACTACGGCACGCGTTACCAGTCCAAGCTCTTCAATCCGGAGTTCTTGCGCGCCAAGAACCTGCCGGTGCCTGCATGGCTCGAAGCGCAGGCCGAGATCCCAGCGGTGTTCGAGGACGTATGATCCGCGCGCTCCTCACGCTGTGTCTGATTGCGTTCACGCTGCCCGCCTGGGCGCAGACCGAGCCGGACTATGAAGCGTGGGAGACTGTCGCGACGCGGGCGGAGACGGCTGTCTCGAATGCGCGCGCCTCGGACGGCGCCTTTGAGGATCTTCGGGCCGAGATCGAGGTTTACCGCGCTGAGTTTCTAGATGCCCAAGGCATCAACACCGCGCGCCTCGTGACCCTGCGGGAGCAACTTGCCGCGCTGGGCCCTGTACCTGAGGAGGGCGAAAGCGAGGCAGACGGGGTGTCAGCGCGTCGGGACTTGCTCAACGAACAGATTGAAGAGGCCGCCGCCCCCGGCATCCGCGCCGTGGAGGCCTTTACGCGCGCCGACGGGATCATCGGCGAGATTGACGCCATTCTGCGCGAACGGCGCACGGCAGCTCTGCTGGCGCGCGGCCCCACGGGGCTTGATCTCGCGAGTTGGGGCAGCTTCACGCAAGACCTCGGCCATTCCTTCAGCGAGCTCTCCGCCGGTGTAACGCGCGCATGGCAAAACGGCTCGGCGGAGGCGTCGCTCCGACGAAATTTGCCGTTGATCATGGTCCTTTTGGTGGTTGCGCTTCTCTTCGTACTGCGTGGCAGGTTCTGGTTGGTGCAACTCGGGCGCCGGCTTGAAGCCGATGCCAGCGGCGCTGGGATCAGACTGTCGGGGTTCTTGGTGTCCCTGGGGCAAGTGATCGTCCCAATGATTGGGCTTCTGGCCTTGTCGCGCGCGCTTCTGCTCACCGGTTTCTTCTTCTTCTACGGGGCGGAGATTATTGCGGCGATCCCCGCCTTCGGCTTCACCCTTTTCCTCTCGCGCTGGTTAGCTGGGCGGCTCTTCCCATCGCTAGAGGGGGTTTCTGCCCTTCTAAGCGTGCCTCACGAAAAGCGCGCTGGCGCTCGGTTCACGCTTCTCTGCATCGGGGCGGGGCTGACGATCTTTGCTGTGCTCATGGCCATCGCCACGCAAGACAACTACGGGCTCGCATCGGTGGCTGCGCTGTCGCTGCCGTTCTTCGTGGGCCTCGGTTACCTGCTTTATGTCCTTGGGGGCATTCTGGCGAGCCACGAGGTGTCACTCGGGCCTGAGGGCGAGCCTCAACCCAGCGTTCTGGATCGCTTGGTCGCGCTCTTGTCGCGCTTTGCCAAGGTCATTGGCGTGGCTGTCCCGATCATTGCGGCCTTCGGCTATGTGAACGCGGCGGGTGCGGCGCTCGTGCCCACGCTGCAATCGCTCGCAGTCTTCGCGATCCTGGGGCTCCTCATCGGTGTGGTGCGGGATGCTTTCGTCTTGGTGTCGCGCGGCACGCCTGCCGAAGAGAGCCTCATTCCCGTTCTCTTTGCCATGGCCCTTTTCGTGGCAGCCGTTCCGATCCTTGCGCTCGTCTGGGGCGCCACGGTCAATGACCTGCGCGAGATTTGGGTCACCATTCAAACCGGAATTACAGTGGGCGAGACCACGATCTCGCCCACGTCCTTCGGCGTTCTGATCTTTGTCTTTTTCCTGGGCTTCGTGCTCACCCGCTTTGTGCAATCGGCCTTGCGCACGTCTGTCTTGCCCAAGACACGGCTCGACAGCGGCGGGCAGACCGCCGTCGTCAGCGGCCTGGGCTATATCGGTGTCTTTGTGGCCGGTCTGCTCGCGATCTCGGCTGCTGGCATCGACCTCTCCAGCCTCGCCTTCATTGCAGGTGCTCTGGGCGTTGGTATCGGTTTTGGCCTGCAAAACATTGTCTCAAACTTCATCTCCGGGATTATCCTGCTGGTCGAGCGTCCGATCTCCGAAGGCGATTGGATCGAGGTTGGCGGGAACCAAGGCTTTGTGCGCGACATCTCGGTGCGCTCGACGCGGATCGAGACCTTCGACCGCACAGACGTGATCGTGCCGAATGCTGATCTGATCTCTGGAACGGTCACGAACTACACTCGCGGAAACACGGTAGGGCGCGTGATCGTGCCCGTAGGCGTGGCCTATGGCACCGACACGCGGCGGGTCGAGAAGATCCTGCAAGAGATCGCCGAGGCGCACCCCATGGTAACGCTCAAGCCGCCGCCCTTCGTCTACTTTAAGGGCTTTGGCGCCGACAGCCTCGATTTCGAAATCCGGGCGATCCTGCGCGATGTCACGTGGATGATAATCGTGCATACCGAGATGAATCACCGGATCGCGGAGCGCTTCGCCGAAGAGGGGATCGAGATTCCCTTCGCGCAGCGCGACATCTGGCTCAGAAATCCCGAAGCCTTGCAGGGAGCGGCGGCCCAAACCGTCTCTGAAGCGCCTAAAAGCCCTGTTGATACCCAAGTTCCGGACACCGCACGCCCCGATTTTGGCGACGCGCCCGACACAGATGGGCAAGCAAGCTAAACTTCGCAATTTCCTTGCTTGCAGCCGCGCCCGCTTTTGCCTAGACCCGCCGGCGGACAGGTGGCCGAGTGGTCGAAGGCGCGCGCCTGGAAAGTGCG